>JANNBI010000453.1:0-4359 GCA_031385345.1 Paracoccaceae bacterium
ACACCGACCGCGCGGCGCAACTGGCCTTGGGCTGGACCGTGACGGCCAAGGTCCCCGGCAATTCCCTGCGGCTGACCATCACCGACAAAACCGGCACCCCCGTGCGACCCGCTGCCCTGACTGGCAGTTTTGGCCGCGCCACCTCGACCCAGTCAGATCAGGTTCCGGTCTTTGTGTTTGACGGTGCCAGCTATGTCGGCCCGGTCCTCGCGGGTCCGGGCAACTGGAATTTCCGTCTGAAAGCCACAGCGACCGATGGCACCAATTTTCAACAACGCCTGATCGTGCGGGTGAATTGACCATGGCTTTTGCGGAATCCCCCGGCGGTATGGGTTGTGCTGGATGCATGGTGGCGCAAAGCGTCGCCGGGCGGGCAAGTCATTCCGGCCATGGCAGCGAAGAAACCCTGCTTGCCCTGCCCAGCGCCCATTGCGCGGCCTGCATCCAGTCGGTTGAGGCGGGGCTGACGGCCCTGCCCGGCATCACCGACGCGCGGGTCAATCTGACCCTGCGCCGGGTGCGGGTGCGCCATACGCCGCAGATCACCCCGGATGAGATGATCGCCCATCTGGCAAAGCTCGGGTTTGAGGCGCTGCCTTTGGATATGGTGGCCCTGTCCGGCACAGAAAACGACCGCCAGCTGCGCGATCTGTCGATGCGGCTGGGCATCGCGTTTTTCGCCATGATGAACATCATGCTTTTGTCGGTGGCGGTCTGGTCGGGCGCAGGCGGCGTGACCCGCGACATGTTCCATCTTCTGTCCGCCGTGATCGCCGTGCCAACCGTGGCTTTTGCCGGTCAGCCGTTCTTTCGTTCGGCATGGACCGCGTTGCGGGCGCGGCGTTTGGGCATGGATGTGCCGATCTCGCTGGCGCTGATCCTTGCCACCTCAATCTCGATCTATGAAACCTTCCATTCCGGCGAAAAGGCTTATTTCGATGCCGCCGTGATGCTGACCTTCTTCCTGCTTGGCGGGCGCTACCTTGATTTTCGCACCCGTGCGGTGGCGCGGTCCGCAGCCCAGGAATTAACCGCGCTGGAGGTGCCGCGCGCGGTCCGGGTTACCCCGACGGGCGAGGAAACCGTCGCCGTTGCAACCCTTCGGGTGGGAGAGCGGGTGATGATCCGCCCCGGTGGGCGCATCCCGGTGGACGGCTTTGTCATCAGCGGCGAAAGCGAGATTGACCGCGCCCTGATCACTGGCGAAAGCCAGCCGGTCTGGGCCGGGCCAAACACCCAAGTCGCGGCGGGTGAGGTGAATTTGACCGGCCCCCTTCTGGTGGAAATCACCGCCGCCGGGCGCGACACCGCGTTGCGGCGGATGGCGGATCTTGTCGCCGTGGCCGAAGAAGCGCGCAATCGCTACACCTCGCTGGCCGACCGGGCCGCGCGGGCCTATTCGCCACTGGTTCATCTGTTTTCCTTTGCCTCGTTCGGCGTCTGGATGGTGCTGACCGACGGCGATTTTCGCACCGCAATCAACATATCCGCCGCCGTGCTGATCATCACCTGCCCCTGCGCCTTGGGGTTGGCCGTGCCTGCGGTGGTCACCGCCGCCTCGGGCAAATTGTTCCGCGCCGGTCTGTTGATCAAATCCGGCACCGCGTTGGAGCGTTTGGCGCGGGTCGATACCGTCGTGTTTGACAAGACCGGCACGCTGACGCTGGGCCTGCCCCGGCCTGCGAACTTGGACAGCCTGACGCCAACCCAAATGGCCGTGGCGACAGCCTTGGCGACGGCTTCGTCGCACCCCTTGGCGCAGGCTTTGCGCGGGCAAGGTCCGGCGGCGGAGGTTACCGAATTGCGGGAAGTCTCTGGCTACGGCATCGAAGGCATCTGGCAGGGCGCGCCGGTTCGCCTTGGCCGCGCGGTCTGGGTCGGGGCCACGCCCGGCCAGACCACCGCCACTTGGTTGCGCATCGGCACGGAACCCCCGGTTGAGATTACCTTTACCGACCAGTTGCGCCCGGGTGCCGCCGAACTGGTCCAATCCCTGCTGCGCCAAGGAAAGTCGGTGCATCTTGTGTCGGGCGACGTGCCCGCCGCCGTGCGCGATCTGGCCGACCGCCTGCACATCCGCCAATGGCAGGCCGAGGTTTTGCCCGCCGAAAAGGCCGCCTTCATCACAGGTCTGGTTCAATCCGGACGGCAGGTGTTGATGGTCGGGGACGGGCTGAACGACACCGGGGCGCTGGCGGCGGCCAGCGTGTCCATCTCGCCCGCCTCGGCACTGGATGCGGCGCGCGTCGCCTCGGATATCGTGCTGATGGGGCGCGACATTGCTCCGATTGCAATGGCGCTGCGCATTGCCGGGCAATCGACACGGCGCATCAAGGAAAACTTCGCCATTGCCGCCGTCTATAATCTGATCGCGGTGCCGGTGGCGATGGTGGGGCTGGCAACGCCTTTGCTGGCCGCTCTTGCGATGTCCCTATCGTCGATCACTGTCACCCTGAACGCCCTGCGGCTGAAATAGAGGCCAATCTTGGACATTCTGATCATCCTGATTCCCGTCTCTCTTAGCCTTGGCACGGCGGGGCTTCTGGCCTTTTTGTGGACGCTGAAACATCGCCAATATGAAGATCCCGCAGGCGACGCCGCGCGCATTCTGCGCGACACCTATGATCGTGAACCGGACCCCGGTCGCCCCGATTGATCAAGTCCGAAGCGTGCATCGCGCCCCGTCAGATACCGCGCCACGCACTCCTGATGTCGCGCGGTGATCAGGCTTTGCCGCTGGGCGGGTATCCGGCCCGCCGCCGCGCGTTATACTGCGCGCACCTGTCCAGAAAGCCCCCTTGCCATGCGCTCCACCCATTTCACCCATGCCATCACCCGCAAACCTGCCGCTTCGATCATCCGGGGACTGCGCGCGGTGGATATTGGCGCACCCGATCTGGCCCTGATGCAGGCGCATCACGCCGCCTATGTCGCGGCCCTGCGCAGCACCGGTGCCGTGGTGGTGGAACTGGACGCGCTTAATGATTTCCCGGATTCTGTGTTTGTTGAGGATACAGCCCTTTGCCTGCCCGAAGGGGCCGTGGTCATGCGGCCCGGTGCGGCCCCTCGACTGGGCGAGGCGGCGATGATGGCCCCGCATCTGGCAGCACTTTACGGTGATCTGCGCCGGATCGACGGCACCGACAGCTTTATCGAAGGCGGCGACATTCTGGTGACCGAAACCGAGATTCTGGTCGGCCGATCCGCGCGCACCAATGCTGCCGGGGTGGCCGAACTGACCGCCTTGGTTGCCGATTGGGGCCACCATGTGCGCGAAGTTTTCACCCCGCCCGGCGTGCTGCATTTCAAAACCGACTGCTCGCTGCTTGACGGTCAAACCGTGCTGGCCACTGAACGGCTGGCCGCCTCGGGGTGCTTTGACGGCTACCGCGTCATCCACACCGCCCCCGGTGAGGAGGCCTGCGCAAATGCCATCCGGTTCAACGATCTGGTGATCATGCCCGCAGGCTTTCCGGCCACGCGCGACCGTCTGGTGACCGCAGGCTACAAGGTCACCGAAATCGGCAACAGCGAATGCGCGAAACTCGACGGCGGGATGTCCTGCCTGTCCCTGCGCTTCACGCCAAAGCCTTAGGGCGTCATCACGGCGGCGCGCAGATAATCGCCGGTGTCGGTTGATCCGTCGTCATAGGTGACCAACACCGTGACAGACTGCACAGACCCCAACGCCGCCTCGATATAGGGCAAAACGCCCTGATCCATTTTCAGCGCGTTAGGCTGCGCCTCGGCGTCATAACACGGCTCTATCATCAGTGCGGTGTCCGGCGACGCGCCGTTCAGCCCGTAGGCCACACTTTGCACCCCGCACCGCCAAGCCAGCAGATTGGTGAAATACCGAAGATCCTTGCCGTCATATTCGCGCACCGCGATCCATTGCGGTTTCGTGACACTTAGAATCGGTTTCACCTCGGCGGCGCTGGTGAAATTCTGCGCCAGAACCGGCAGGGCCAGACCCCACAGCACCGCGGCAATCAGGGGCAGTTGGGGCATGGCAATCTCCTTTTGCAATCTTGCAGAAGTTAAGGCCTAGTGGGGCAAAACAACCCGAGCAGTCGTCGCATCATGATCCCTTCAGCCCCCAAGGGGCAAGCTTTCAATATCGTCGCCGTCGTCCAATCCGGGCGCTTGCAATACGAGGCGCTGCTGCTGGCGGCGTCCTTGCGGGCGCGCGCGCCCAGCTTTGCGGGTAAGTTGTATCTGGCCGAACCGCAGCGCGGTGGCCTGTGGCGGCGCAATCCCGCGGTGACCGATCCCGCCGTCCGCGCCATGCTGCAAGACCTTGGGGCCGAGTTCTTACCCTTTGAAGCCAAGCTGTTTGGCGAAAAATACCCGCATGGC
>JANNBI010000504.1:0-5688 GCA_031385345.1 Paracoccaceae bacterium
ATCAATCCATATGCTTATTTGCGCACCACCCTCGAAGCCATAACCAACGGCCACCCCAAGGCGCAGATCGATGACCTCATGCCATGGGCCTTCCCCAGAACGTCAAGCCGCTAAGCGGACGGCCAAGACGAACCGCTTACGTAAGGTTAGACGTTGGGTTAAGAAAACATTTAGAATGCTAAATGAAAAAGGGCCGCCCGATATCGGGGCGGCCTTTCTAAATTCTTCTCCAAAGGACTGGCCTATTCGCTCTGCGGAACCTCGGCCTTGACGACGGGCTTGCGCACCCGGGGTTTCGGCGCGGGCTTGGGCGCGGCAGATTCGGCTGCTGCAACAGGCGCTGCATCCACCGGGACCACGGGCACAGGCGCTAAAACTGCCGGTTGATCCACAAACCGAGGCGTGCGCGGTTCGGCGCGAGGCTCTGCCCGAATTTCAGTGCGAGGCTCACGCGGCGCATCGGCACGGGGCTCACGCGGTTGTTCGGCGCGGGGTTCGCGGGGTTGATCCGGACGACGATCCTCACGCGGGCGGTCGTCACGCGGGCGGTCGTCACGGGGACGATCGTCACGGGGACGGTCTTGCGTCTGCTTTGGACGGTTGCCGTCGGTGCGCGGCCGGTCATCCCGAGGACGGTCGATGCGAGGGCGGTTGTCTTGCCCACGGTTTTCCTGGCCCCGGTTATCTTGCGAGCGATTGTCCTGACCACGACTGTCCTGACCACGGTTGTCCTGGCCACGACTTTCCTGCGGCCGGTCGTCGCGCGCGCGCTCTTGGGAAAACTCACGCCGTTGCGGGCGGGCAAATTCCGGCAATTCAACAAGCCCGGTATCCTCTTCACCGACAACATCAAAAGAGGCGGGGCTGTTGGCATAGGGCTGATCTTCTGCATAATCGTCGGCGCGCTGGTCGCGGTCCTGACGAAAATCACGATCCCCCGAAGAACGGTCCCGATTTACGGATCCATTGCCATTGCCGGTCCCGTTACCATTGCCGTTTCCGGATTGGTTTTGTGTTTGAAACGATTGGCGCTGATCCTGTTCTGCTTGCATCTCACGCGTGGCTTCGGCCAGAAGGCGGGTGTAATGCTCTGCGTGTTGCAAAAAGTTTTCAGCCGCCACCCGGTCGTTGGACAGTTGCGCATCCCGCGCCAGAAGCTGATATTTTTCGATGATCTGCTGCGGCGTGCCACGCACTTTGCCCTCGGGGCCCGAGCTGTCAAAGACGCGGTTGATGATGTTGCCGAGGGTGCGCGGGCGGTTCTGCTTCGAACGCGAGCGGGACTTTGAAGTGCGCATTTGGTCCTTGTGAACTTGGATCCGTCTCTGAGCAATAAACCCTGTCAAAGGGCCGATGCGGTCAGAGGAGGGAGTTTCAGCGGGCGGCACCAGCAACGGCCCGATCCCAACTGCGAACGAATAAACATGCCAGGCCAGTCATTGCAAGCAGTTTCGCCTGGCATATCGGTGATTTTACGCAACTTCGCCTTGGAAGTTGCCCGATGGGGTCTGCCCCGCGACCACGCGGGCGCGCCCATCCAGATCGGCCAGCAGGTGCAATCCGACAAATCCCTGAGCGTCCAGCAGGGCAACAACTTGCGCGCCTTGGGTAGGTCCGATTTCCAGCAGAATCCGCCCCTGGGGCAAAAGCCGGGCCATCGCCCCCTTGGCAATGGTACGGTAGGCGTCAAGACCATCGCCACCGGGGGTCAGGGCCATCATCGGTTCGTGCAGGCGCACCTCGGGTGCCAGATCCGGCAGTTCATGCGCGGCGATATAGGGCGGATTTGACACGATCAGGTCATAGCGGCCGGTGACGTTCTGAAACCAGTCACTCACCGCGAACTTTGTACGTTTGACCAGATCCAGACGTTCGGCGTTGCGCCGGGCCACCGCCAGCGCAGCCGAGGACAGATCGACGCCGTGGCCAGACGCCGCTGGCATGTCCTTCAGGCAGGACAACAAGATCGCGCCCGACCCTGTACCCAGATCCAGCATTTTGACGAAGGGCTGTTGCAGGGCGGCCTGAACCAGAATTTCGGTTTCGGGGCGCGGGTCCAGAACATCGGGCGAGACGTGGAAGCTGTGGCCCCAGAACAGACGCTCGCCAATGATCTGCGACACCGGCTTGCGGGTAGACCGCGCAGCAATATAGGCGGCAAAGCGGGTTTCAGCCTCGGGGCGCAGATCGTCTTGCAGGTGCAGGGTCAGACGGTCAGCGGTCAGGCCCATGGCATGGGCCAAAAGCGCGCGGGCATCGCGGGCGGCATCGTCTATGCCCGCCTCGCGCAGGCGCGGGACGGCGGCGCGCAGGGCATCCGCGCCGGTCAGGGGCGGGCGGGTTGGATTGGGGCGGGCGCGCACGCTCATCCCTCCATCTCGGCTAGTTTTTCGGCCTGATCATGGGCAACCAAAGCCTCGACCACGGCGTTCAGATCGCCCGCCATGATCTGCGACAGAGAGTAGAGCGTCAGGTTGATGCGGTGATCAGTCATGCGGCCTTGGGGAAAATTATAGGTGCGGATGCGTTCGGACCGGTCACCCGAGCCGATCTGCGATTTGCGGTCGGCGGCGCGGGCATCTGCGATGCGCAGACGCTCCATCTCAAACAGCCGGGCGCGCAGCACCTGCATGGCGATTTCCTTGTTGCGGTGCTGGGATTTCTCGGCGCTCGTCACGATCATGCCGGTGGGCAAATGGGTGATGCGAACCGCGGAATCGGTGGTGTTGACGTGCTGGCCACCGGCCCCAGAGGCACGCATGGTGTCGATGCGGATGTCGCTGGCGGGAATGTCGATATCGACCTCTTCGGCCTCGGGCAGGACGGCGACGGTCGCGGCAGAAGTATGCACCCTGCCCTGCGCTTCGGTTTCAGGAACGCGCTGGACGCGGTGGACGCCGGATTCGTATTTCATCTTGGCGAATACGCCCGCGCCTTGCACATGGGCGCTGACCTCTTTGATGCCGCCCAGATCGGAAAACTGCTGTTCCAGGATTTCGAACTTCCAGCCCATCTTTTCGGCGTAGCGTTGGTACATGCGCAGAAGATCTGCGGCGAAAAGTCCGGCCTCGTCACCGCCGGTGCCGGGGCGTATTTCCAGGATGGCCGGGCGCGCGTCGGCGGCATCCTTGGGCAGAAGCGACAGGCGCAGGTTATGTTCCATGCGGGACAGGGCGTCGCGCAGACTGGGAAGTTCTTCCTCGGCCAGGGGTTTCATCTCGGGATCGGACAGCATCGCCTCGGCGCTGGCGATATCGTCCAAGGCTTGCCGATAGGCCGCGATTTCGGCTGCGATCGGCTTTAGATCCGAATATTCCCGCGATAGGGCCACGATTTCAGCCGAGCCGGATCCCGCCGTCAGCTTGGCCTCGACGAATTCAAAGCGTTGAGTGATCTGGGCGAGCGTATCGAGCGGCACCATGGGTGGCAAAGTCCTTCATCCGGCGGGTTTCCCCACCATCCATTCAGCAAAAATACCCCCGCCAGAGGCCCCGGACAAGTCCGGGTGCCTTCGGCGGATCAGGGCGTTAGTCGAGGGCCAGACGGCTGACCACGGCCACAACCTCGGGCTTTTTGCCGATCTCTTCGACGCAGACCTGACGCACGATGCGTTTGATCGCCTCATCCAGTTTCTGATCGTCGGACAGAACTTTGCCGCCAGCGGTTTCCAGAAACGCGGTCAGGTCAGTTTCCAAGGTCTCGGTCAGCGGACGGTTGCCGCGGCCAAGATCCGGTAGGCCAAGGGTTTCCACCCAAGCCTCACCCAGTGGCGCGTCCTGTTCGTCCAGGATCAGGGTCACGATCACCAGACCGTTCAGCGCCAGACGGATCCGGTCGCGCACAACGCCGTCCATCGCACCGACCAGCACCGAGCCGTCCAGATAAGCGCGACCGGTTTCGATCTTTTCGACAATCACCGGCACATCGGCGGTCAAATCAGCCATCGACCCATTGCTCACGATGATCGAAGCGATGCCGGATTCATGCGCCAGCTTCATATGCTCGCGCAGGTGGCGGTGTTCGCCGTGCATCGGGATAACCATGTCGGGCAGGAAGGTGCGGTGCGCATGTTCCAGATCGGGGCGGTTGGCGTGGCCCGAAACATGGTACTTCCCGCCCTGATCATCGACAATCTCGACGCCCTTTTCCGACAGTGCATTCATGATTTTCAGCACGCCACGTTCGTTCCCCGGAATGACCTTGGAGGAGAACAAGAAGGTATCGCCTTCGCGCAGTTCGATGCCCAGATATTTGCCCCGGCTAAGTGCGGCCGACGCGGCGCGGCGTTCGCCCTGACTGCCGGTGACCAGCAACATCAGGTTGCGGCGCGGAATGTCGATGGCCTGTTCTGGCGACACGGTCCGTGGAAAATCGGTCAGAACGCCGGTTTCCTGCGCGACGGAGACCATGCGCTTCATCGCGCGGCCCAGCAGACAAACCGTGCGGTCGGCGGCGGTTGCGGCTTCGGTCAGGGTCTTAAGACGCGCAACGTTGGAGGCGAAGGTCGTGGCGACAACCATCCCGGAGGCGCCTTTGATCAGTTCGGTCAAGGGACCGCCAAGTGTGGATTCGGACCGGCCTTCATGGGTGGAAAACACGTTTGTGCTGTCGCAGGCAAAGACCTTTACCGGGGCTTCAGCGGCAACTTCGGCCATCAAAACCTCGTCCCAGGCTTCGCCTACCACGGGTGAGGCATCGCGCTTGAAATCGGCGGAATGGATGATCCGACCGGCAGGCGTGTCGATGATGATCATCGCGGATTCGGGAATCGAATGGCTGACCGGCAGGAACTGAACGGTGAAGGGGCCGATCGTGGTTTTGGCGGGACGCGCGCCGACGGTGGTGATGGCGTCCTTCGGCAGACCCGCCTCTTCAAATTTCAACCGGCCAAGGGCGGCAGTGAACTTGCGGGCATAGATCGGCTTTTTCAGCATGGGCCACAGATGCGGCAATGCGCCAAGATGGTCCTCATGGGCATGGGTGATAACGATGCCGTCCAGACGGTCCACGTTGTCCACCAACCAAGTGATGTCGGGCACGATCACATCGACGCCGGGGCTGCTGTCCATGTCCGGGAAAGCCACGCCAAGATCGACCAGCAAAAGACGTTCTTTGCCGGGGCGGCCATAGCCGTAAACATAAGCATTCATCCCGATTTCCCCGGCACCGCCGAGGGGGAGATAGATGAGGCGTTCGCCTGCCATCAGTGAGCTTCCTTATTGTATTGGTTGATCAGGACGAGGCCATGCATGGTCAGATCGTCCTCAACAGAATGAAATAGGTCGGTTCCTTGTGCGAACAACGAGGCAAGCCCCCCGGTCGTAATAACTTTTGTGGACTGGTCCCGTTCTCGGCGCATTTCGCGCACGATGCCTTCGATCAGCCCGATGTAGCCCCAATACACGCCCGACTGCATACAGGCTATCGTATTCGTACCGATCGCGCGGGCCGGTTTTGCAATGTCGATATGTGGCAGGGCGGCGGCGGCCATATGCAGCGCCTCAAGCGAAAGATTGACGCCGGGGGCAATGACGCCACCAACATAGGCGCCGTCGGTATCCACCATGTCAAAGGTGGTGGCGGTACCAAAATCAACCACGATCAAATCGCCGCCATGGCGGTCAAAGCCGGCAACGGTGTTCACCAGACGGTCGGGGCCGACGGTGGTGCCCTGATCGACACGCGGTG
>JANNBI010000510.1:0-9406 GCA_031385345.1 Paracoccaceae bacterium
GTCGCGGCTGGGGCCGGGGGTTCCGGCGATGACGGTCAACCGGCTGTGCGCCAGCGGGCTGGACGCGGTGATCGCCGGCGCGCGGGTGATCCGCGACGGGGCGGCGGATGTGGTGATTGCGGGCGGGGTGGAATCCATGTCGCGCGCGCCCTTTGTCATGGCCAAGGCCGAGACGGGTTTTTCACGCTCGGCCGAGATTTTCGACACCACCATCGGCTGGCGCTTCATCAATCCGGCGATGCGCTTTGGCACTGAATCCATGCCCGAAACGGCGGAAAACATCGCGGCGGATCACGGGATCAGCCGCGAAGATCAGGACGGGTTTGCCCTGCGCAGCCAGTCGCGGTACGACTCGGGTTGGCATGGGGCGGATATTCTGCCGGTGACGATGCCGGGCAAAAAGGGCGATGTGGTGGTCAGCGCCGACGAACATCCGCGCGCCACGACGATGGACCGACTGGCCAGCCTGCCCGCGCCGTTTCGCGCCCTTGGCACGGTGACGGCGGGCAATGCCAGCGGGATAAATGACGGCGCGGCGGCGGTTTTGCTGGCCAGCGCCAAGGCGGTCAACGCGCATGGGTTGGTGCCTTTGGCGCGGATCGGGCAGGCGGCCAGCGGCGGGGTTTTGCCCCGCGTCATGGGTCTTGGCCCGGTCGAGGCGCTGGCGCGGCTGACCGCCCGCACCGGGCTGACTGCGCAGGATTTCGACGTGATCGAGGTGAATGAGGCTTTTGCCGCGCAGGTTCTGGCCTGCACCCGTGCCTGGGGGCTGGCCGATGATGCGGCCCATGTGAATGCCTTTGGCGGCGCGATTGCCTTGGGTCATCCCTTGGGGGCCTCGGGCGCGCGGATCGCGGGGACGGCGGCGCGTCGGCTGGCGGAAACCGGCGGCGCGCGGGCTTTGGTGACGCTGTGCGTCGGGGTCGGGCAGGGCGTCGCCCTGACATTGGAGGCGGTGTGATGGACGGCGGTGTGATGGACGGTGACCAGCAGTCTGAGGCGTATTTTCTGTATCATTCCATCGGCATGTATCCCGGCAAGGCGCAGGATCTGACCCGCGCCCTGACCGATTTTGCCGGGGTCTGGGGGCATGAAGATGACAGCCAATGGGGCCATGTCTTGCCCCTGCGCCAAAGGTTCATCGACCGCTGGCGCGCAATCCTGAACGCCCCGCCGCACACGGTCACCACGTTCGAAAACGTCACCTCGGCCTTTCATGCCTTTGTGGCCAGCCTTCCGGCTGTTCATCTGGCGGGCAAGCGGGTGCTGGTGGGGGCGGATTGCTTTCCCTCGAACCACTTCCTTTTGCAGGGCATGGCGGCGCAATACGGGTTCACCCTGACCACGGTGCCGCTGCGCCAAGGGGCGTCCTGGGTGGAGGATGAGGATTTTCTGGACCATTGGACGCCGGATGTCGGGCTGGCGCTGCTGACCTGGGTGTCGTCAACCTCGTCGCACCGGATCGACCTGCGGCAGATGGTGGCGCATGGGCGGCGGATGGGCAGTCTGATGGGCGTCGATGCCACGCAGGCGGCGGGGTTGCTGCCGCTGGATGTCATGGCGCCCGAGGTGGATTTTGCCATCTCGACCAGTCTGAAATGGATGTGCGGTACGCCGGGGGCGGGGGTGATGTATGTCTCGCCCCGGCTGACCCCGCATCTGACCCCGGCGGTTGCGGGCTGGTTCAGTCAGGACAATCCGTTCAACTGGGACATCAGCGCCTTTGCGCGTGCGGCGGATATCCGGCGGTTTGACAATGGCACGCCGGGCTGCATGGCGGCCATAGCCTCTTTGCCCGCGCTGGACTGGCATGCTGGGCAGAACCACGCGGCCCTGCTGGCGCAGAACCGGGTGATGACGGCGCGACTGATTGACGGGGCCGAGGCGTTGGGCCTGCCGCTGCTGACGCCCCGCGAGGAGGCCCGGCGCGGCGGGTCGGTGATGCTGCGCCTGCCCGACAGCCATCCGGCGGCGGCGGTGGTGGGGGCGCTGCGCGACAAGGGCATTTCCACCGATGCCCGCAGCCAGACCCTGCGGCTGTCACCCGGCGTGATGACAACCCCCGCCGGATGCGAGCGGTTGTTGACCGAATTGGCGGGGATTTTACGGCGGTAGGGCCGGGGAACAGGTCGGCCTTGGCGGGATCGCTGCATCCCGCGCAGCCCCAACGCGCGGCGCGGGCGGTGCGCTGCAACCCATGACCGGTCGGGGCGCCGCTTTGGCGCGCTCAGTGCAGAAAGCTGCGGATCGTGGCAAGGGCGCCGTGCAGGGCCTTGCCCTCTTCATCCTTCAGCGCCGCTTCGCGCAGGCGGCGGGCCCAGTCGGCGGCGTCCGGGCGGCCTTGCACCAGCGCGATTCCGGCCATGACCTGATCAAATTTGGACAGCCCGCGCGCATGGGTGTCGGAATAGCCCTTGATCAGGCGACGACAGCGCAACACCTCGACCGCAAGGTCATAATCGGCGGGGATCAGGGCGGTGGCGCGGGTCAACCAGTGGTCCAGATGCGCCATTTCGACCCGGTGGCGCAGGGTGCGCGGACGCCAGAATTTCAGCCCCGCCAGAAGGTACAGCGGGACAAAGGCCAGCAGACTGTCGCTGCGCATCCGGCGACCCTTGTTGAACAGGCGGTCCAAGGTCGCGATGCGTTTGGGATTGGCGGCCCAGCGCGCCCCCATCGCGGCGGGCAGCAGCGACACCACCTCTTCGGCCCGCGGATGCATGAATTCGGTGACCTGCATCACTTGAGCGTCCTTTGCCCCCATCTCGGCGGCGATGCGGCTGCGGCGACCAGCGCGGGTCTTGGCATCGGCAACGCGGATGATGTCGTCATAGGCCATGGCATTGGCGATATGCTTGGCACCTTCCAGCGTCAGGGCAAAGGGGGCGTGGTCGCGCGCGGCCAGCGCGTCCAGCCGGTCCAGATAGGCCGTGCCATAGGCAAGATCCTGAAACTGCACAACCTTTTGCAGCCCCGCGCGCGCCATGCCCTGCGCGGGGGCGGGCAATTGGGCCACGCGCGCGTCCAGATTCGCCCAAGCAGTCAGCAGTCTGGCCGGGCCGCTGACACCTTTTTCCTTGGGCAAAGCTACGACGGGTGCCGCCAGATCCCCGGCCATGGCCGCGTCATATCCGGCGCGAAAGGCGCGCAGGCTGCCCTCAATCCCTTTGCCACCAGCGGCAATCGCCGCCTCAAACGCCGCGACGGGGAAGGGCAGGCTGCCCGAGGCTGCCAGCGCCCCGAACAACGAGGCCGAGATGACAGAGCCATTTTTCACCGCGATCCGGTCAAAATCGGCGGCGATAAAGCGGCGGGCGGCGATGCCGGCGGCGGCCATAACCTCGGCCGAGTCAGCGATGGCATCACCGGGGGCGATCTTTTCACTGACCGCCAAAGACCGGTGGGTGGAGGCGATCAGCGTGGTGCGGTCAGGCGTGACGAAACCGCGGATGATGGACCGCCCGGCCTCCATCATTTCGGCGGCGATCATCACATCGACATCGCCAGCGGCGGGCATCAGGGAAAACACCGGCTGGCGGTCGGACAGGGGGGCCATTTCCAGATAATAGACCGTGGCCCCGGTGCGCTGCGCCACGCCCGCGACCGAAGTGGCCTGCACGACATAGCCATTGGCGCGGGCCATATCTTCGATCCATCCGGTCAGCACGCCGCCGCCTTGCCCGCCCACCGCCAGACAGGCCAGTTTGATGACGCCGCCCATGGCGCGGTCTTGGGGTTGGGGGTCAAGGGCGCTGTGCAGAGTCATGACCCGCCGCCAAAATTCAACTGCCGGGCGGCGCGGCGGGCGATCAGCCAGTCGATCAGCCGGGCGCGCTGCACTGCCCACCACTTTTCCACCTTGCCCGGATTATGAACCACATCGGCGCGGTAAAAGGACGGACACAGGATGGCGGCATCCGCCACCTCGCCGCAATTGCCGCAGCCGACGCAGGATTGGTCAATGCTGGCCACCGGATCATCGCGCAAGGGATCGTCCAGACGTTTCAGCGACAGCGACGGACAGCCCGACAGCCGGATGCAGGCATGGTCGCCGGTGCAGATATCCTCGTCCACGCCAAAGCGCGGAATATCGACGCGCCGCCCCTCTTTGATCGCCTTTTGCACCAGCGGCTTTTCGCGGCGCTGTTTGTTCAACATGCATTCGGAGGCTGCAATGATCACCTTGGGGCCGGGGTCCGTGGTGGTCAGCGCCTCTCGCAATACATCACGCATATGGCCCACGTCATAGGTTCGGTCCACCTGCCGCACCCAATCTATCCCGACGCCGTTCAGCGCCTTGGCGATGGGGTTTTTGGTGCGTTTGGTGGCGTTGTCCGCCCGTGAGGACATGACATCCTGCCCGCCCGTCGCGGCGGAATAGTAATTGTCCACGATGATCGCCACGCCGTCGGATTTGTTGAACGACATGTTGGTGAAGGACGAGGACAGCCCGTTGTGCCAGAACCCGCCGTCCCCGATGATGGCGATGGGCCGCCGTTCGCCGCCGCCGTCAAAAGCACCATTGGCGGCGGGACCAAGGCCGTAACCCATAGTCGCCCCGCCAATTTCAAACGGCGGCAGGGCGGCGAACAGATGGCAGCCGATGTCTGCGGCGATCTGATGCTTGCCCAACTCCTTTTCAACCAGTTTCATCGCGGCGAAAATCGGGCGTTCGGGGCAGCCGGTGCAAAATCCGGGGGGGCGGATCGGCACGGTTTTGGTCAGATCGGGGATCTGCGGTTTGTCTTCATTCGGGGCGCGGACTGTGGCGGCAAGCAGGCCGGGGGCGGCCTTGCGGATGAAACCTTGGACCGCGTGCAACATCACCGCGCCGGTATATTCGCCCGCTTGCGGAAACAGGCCCTTGCCATGCAGTTTCACCGAGGATTCGGCGCGGTAGAGGTACGAGCCCAACTGGGTTTCGATAAATTCGGGCTGGCCTTCTTCGACCACCAGAACATGGTCCTTTCCGGCGCAGAAGGCCAGAAACTCGCCCGACAGCAGCGGATAGGTGACGTTCAGCACATAGATCGGCACCTGCGACTGACCGTACAGATCGGCCAGCCCCAGCCGTTGCAAGGCGCGGATCACGCCGTTGTACATGCCGCCCTGCACCACGATGCCCAAGGGCGCATCGCGCGGGCCGAAATGTTCGTTCAACTGATGGTCAAGGATGAACTTTTCCGCCGCCGGCCAGCGGTTTTTGACCTTGTCCTGTTCGTGCTGATAGGACATCGGCGGCAGGACCACGCGGGCAAAATCCGAACGCGGGTTGGACAGGGCTTCGCGCACCGTTTCCTTGGGGCGCTGGTTGTCGCGGGTGGTGAAACTGCCGGTGACATGGCAGGACCGGATGCGCACCATCAGCATGACCGGGGTATTCGACGCCTCGGACAGATCAAAGCCATCCGACACCGCCTTGACGATCGACGGCAGGTTTGGGCGCGGGTCCAGCAGCCAGAATTGTGATTTCATCGCAAAGGGATGGCTGCGTTCCTGCATGATGGAGGAGCCTTCGCCGTAATCTTCCCCCACGATGATCAGCGCGCCACCGGTCACACCCGACGACGACAGGTTGGCCAGCGCATCCGCCGCGACATTGACCCCGACCGCGCCCTTGAAGGTGACGGCGCCGCGAATGGGATAATGGACCGAGGCCGCCAGCATGGCCGCCGCTGCCGCCTCATTCGCGTTCGCTTCAAACCGCACGCCCAGATCGGCCAGCAGATCCTGCGCATCGGCCAGAACGTCCATCAGATGGCTGATCGGCGCGCCCTGGTAGCCGCCGACATAACCCACGCCGGATTCCAGCAGGGCCTTGGTGATGGCCAAGATCCCCTCGCCGGTGAAGGTGTCGCCAGCGCCCAGTTTCAGATGCTCGACCTCGGCTTTGAAGCTGCGTTCTGCCATGTCAGATCTCGTGCTTTCGGATGTTGGTCAGCATTTTCTGCAAGGTGCCGACGAAGGCGCGGCGTTCCTCTTCGGGGATGCCGCGAAACATGCGGGACTGCGCGGCGGCCATATGCGGCCACAGGCTGTCAAAGGCGGCGCGGCCAGTGTCGGTGATGAACAGACGGGTGGCGCGGCTGTCGGCGGGGTCGGTTTCGCGGCGCACCAGACCTTCGGTGGTCAACTGGTCCAACGCGCGCGACAGGGTGGATTGTTCAGTGACGGTATAGACCGCCAATTCGCGGATCAACGGGCCTTCGATCACCGACAGCACCGCCAAAGCGCGCATTTTCGGCGTGGTCAGGCCCAGATCGGCCATCTCTTCGCGCAAAGACGCGTTATAGCGCCCCATGATGCGGTTCATCAGATAGGGGGCGAAATTGGTCAGGCCAATCTCTCCCAACCGGGGGTGCTGCGGGCTTTCGTCGTTCATGCGCCCAACCTTTTTGCGGCGTTAAAGCCCGATCCGCCGCCAAGGCCGGGACCGGGATGGGTGGAGGCGCCGATATGGATCAGCCCGCGCAAGGCACTGGTGCCATTGGTGGAATGGGCAAAGGGTCGCCACAGGAAAAATTGATCGAGCGTGCAGGATCCGCCATAGGGATCGCCACCGACAAGGTTGATGTTCATTCTTTCCAGATCGGCGGGGGAATAGGCGGTACGGGCCAGCTTGATCGTGGCGAAATCCTTGATGTGGCGCGACAGGATGGATTCGATCCGGTCAGCAAAAGCCTCTTTGGCGCTGTCCCAGTCGGTGGCGGTGATGTCACCCGCCGCGTCACCCTTGATCCGGGCCGGGGCATCGGGGATTTGCAGCCACAGGATCGCCTTGCCGGGGGGGCAGCGGGTCGGGTCCAGCCGGTGCGGTTGGCCGACGCAGATCGTGGGGGTGACGGGGAACAGACCGCGTTCCGCCTCGTTCGCGGATTTGGACACGGCGTCGATGCCGTCGGACAGATGGATCAGCGCCACATCGTCCAGACCGGGGCTGCGCCAGTCGGGATGGCGGTCCAGCGCGTAATGCAGTTGGAAATTGCCGCGGCCGTGGCGGAAATGGCGGGTGGCGGCGCGGTCAGCCGGCAGGGCGGCCGAGGGCAAAAGCCGGTCGTAAAGCTGCCCCGGCGCGACCGAGGCAAGGACCGAAGCGCAGGCGATCTGCGTGCCATCGGCCAGCCGAACCCCGGTGACGCGGCCATCTTTGGTGGTGATCTCGGCCACGTCGGTGCCAGTGCGCAGGGTGCCGCCGTTTTCCTGTATCAGCGTCTGAAACGCGCGCACCAAGGCGGCGCCGCCGCCTTTGGCCACGGGCGCGCCCGCCGCTTGCAGCGCGAAAGCAATGACGCGGCCCATCTGGGCGGAATAGGCGCTGTCGGGGGTCAGCCCGCAATGCAGCACCCAAGGCGCCCATAGCGCCTGCACCAAGGGGCTGTGATAGCTGGTTTCCAGCCAGCCGCGCGCCGGGGCCAATGCAGCGCCCATCCATGCCGCCAATCCGCGAAGCCCGCGTTTGCGCATCTGCCCGAACAGCAGTTTCGCCGTGTTCCAAGACCACAAATCGCCGCCCAGCAGCGCGAACAGAAACGGCGCATCGGCGGCGATCCCATCCACATCGGCGCGATGCTGGTTGCCGTCCCCCGCCGCCAAGGCATTGAAACCGGCGATGTTTTTCGCGGCATCCATTGTCAGCACCAGACTTGTCCCATCCGGGCGCAGCACCGCCGTTGGATGCGGCGTATGGCAGTATTCAAAGCCATGCCGCGCCAGATGGGGACCAAGCGCGGCCCCCGCAGGCGAGGTCATGAACAGCACAAAGGTCGCCGCCATCACGTCATGGGTATAGCCCGGCAAGGTGATCTGGTCGGACCGCAGACATCCGCCAAGCATCGCCTCACGCTCCAGCACCACGACCCGCCGCCCCTTCAGGGACAGCAGGGCCGCGGCCACCAGACCGTTGATGCCCGAGCCGATGATGACGTGATCCACCATCAGTCGCGCGGCACCAGCGCCAGCGCGCGGATCGGGGATCCTGTGCCGGATTTGATCTTCAGCGGGGCGGCAATCAGGATCGCGCCCTTGGCGGGCAGACGGTCCAGATTGGCCAGACTGGCCAGACCGTAGCAGTTGTTCTTGTGCAGCAGGTTGTGCGCGGGGAAGGGCGGGGTCATGCCGCCCGCCTGCCCGGCATCGGTGCCGATGCACTGGCTGCCCCAGCCGACAATGCCCTTGGCCAGCAGATATTCGATCACCTCGGCGGTCGGACCGGGCGTGTGCGGGCCGGTGGCATCGGCGTTCAGGAACAGATCCGCGTCATGGCTGCGCTTGTCCCAGTCGGACCGCAGCACCACCCATTCGCCGGCATTGATCGGGCCGTTGCGAGATTCCCAGTCCTGCACATGCTTGATCGTCAACAGAAAATCAGGGTTGGCGGCACATTCGCGCGAGCAGTCGATCACATTGACCGGGGCCACCAGACGCTGAACCGGCAGGGTGTCGGTATAGCCGTCGGCGTAATCCTTGCCGGTGATCCAGTGGTGCGGCGCGTCGAAATGGGTGCCCGAATGCTCGCCCACCTTCAGCCAGTTCCAGGCCCAGAAGGGGCCGTCCTGATCATATTCTGAAATGCGGTGGATCTCGATCGCGGGGGTGTCCTTGGCGAAATCCGGCGGCAGTTTCAGCAGCGGCGTTTCCGGCCCCAGAACCCCGGTGCAATCCACCACCTCGACCCCACCCGAGGCAAGCAGTCCCGCAAGGCTGGTCAGAACATGTGCAGAGGTCATCGTCATCTCCCTGTGATGCGCGGGCCCGCATCGGCCCTTGAATTTCTGAGAATCACGCTAGACAGATTTAAATGCATTTGCAAATATCCATTGAGGATATGGAGCAAGGGTGCATGGCCGACAGCTTTGACGCGGTTCTGATCGGGGCGGGGCACAACGCTTTGGCGGCGGCGCTGCATCTGGCGGCGCGTGGCTGGAAGGTGGGGGTGTTTGAAGGCGCGGATCAGGCCGGGGGCGCGGTGAAAACCGGGGCCTATACCTTGCCGGGTTTCAGGCACGACTGGGGGGCGATGAACCTGTCGCTGTTTGCCGGATCGCCGTTTTACAAGGATTACGGCGCGGAACTGACCCGGTACGGGCTGGAATTTGTGCCGGTCGCCAACCCCTTTGCCAGTGTGTTTCCCGATGGGCGCTGGTGTGGAGTTTCGACCGATCTGGCGGCCACCACGGCGCGGATCGCCGCCTTGTCGGCCAAGGATGCCGCGACCTGGGAGGCCTTGGTTCAGGGCTTTGGAGCAGAGGCGCCGCATCTGTTCGGTCTTCTGGCGCAGCCGATGAAGTTGAATGCGATTGCATATTTCGTGTTTAAAATGCTTCGCGCCAAGGGGCTGGCGGGCAGCTTGGATCTGGCGCGGTTTCTGGCGCAAAGCCCGCGGGCGTTTCTGACGCAAACCTTTGAA
>JANNBI010000021.1:0-2118 GCA_031385345.1 Paracoccaceae bacterium
TCGGCCCGAAACAACCCGCGGTCCCTTTCCCCTGAGTAACAGCTTGTTCCCTGCCAAGAAATATTCTTGCACTTCAGTATTGCTTTTTGGCGACAACCCGACCAGACTTGTCGAAAATCAGCATGATTCAAGGGGGCCCCGCAATGACCAATTCCTGGCGTTTTTCCACTTTGATCGACCGCCACCGCGCCCTTGGCTCTGCGTTAGAGGATTGGAGCGGTATGGGCACCGCCTGGTCCTATTCCGGCGATCCCGACGCCGAATATATGGCAATCCGCACCAAGGCCGGGCTGATGGATGTCTCGGGTCTGAAAAAGGTCCATGTCACCGGCCCCGCCGCCAGCCATGTCATCGAACGTGCCACGACGCGGAACATGGAAAAGCTGATGCCGGGCCGGTCGGTCTATGCCGCCATGCTGAACGATGCCGGCAAATTCATCGACGATTGCGTGATTTACCGCACCGGGCCGAATGCGTTCATGGTGGTGCATGGGTCCGGCGGGGCGCATGAACAACTGACCATGGCCGCCACCGGGCGCGATGTGGCGGTCCGGTTTGACGACAACCTGCACGACCTTTCGCTGCAAGGCCCGCTGGCGGTGGATTATCTGGAAAAGCACGTCCCCGGCATCCGCCAGCTGGGCTATTTCAACCAGATGCAGACCAGCCTGTTCGGCAAACCCGCGATGATTTCCCGCACCGGATACACTGGCGAGCGGGGGTATGAACTGTTTGTGCGGGGTCAGGACGCCCCTATGATCTGGGACCGGATTCTGGAGGAGGGCGCGTCGATGGGCATCATCCCCTGCCGCTTTACCACCCTCGACATGCTGCGCACCGAATCCTACCTTCTGTTCTTCCCCTTCGACAATTCCGAGATGTATCCGTTTGAAAACGAAGCCCCCGGCGACACCCTGTGGGAACTGGGCCTCGATTTCACCGTCTCGCCCGGCAAGACCGGGTTTCGCGGCGCAGAGGAGCATTACCGCCTGAAAGGCCGCGAGAGGTTCAAGATCTGGGGGCTGAAACTGGACGGCACCAACGTTCCCGGCAATGGCGCGCCGGTCTATCAGGGCGACAAAAAGGTCGGTCTGGTGACCCAAGCCATGTATTCCCCCCTGAACAAGCACAACATCGCCATCGCCCGCCTGCCCGTCGATTGCGCCAACATCGGGACAAAGCTGGAGGTCCGCTGCGGCACCCATGGCCCGATCAAGGCCACGACCCATTCCATGCCGTTTTATGATGTGGAAAAGAAGCGGCGGACAGCGAAGGACTGACAGGCCGCGCCGGGGGACAGCGCGCGTGTGGATATTTTTGAACAGATGAATGGGCAAGGTGTCGCGTCTTATGACCAGGACTGAGTTTCCCCCCGCGATCAAAAGCCGCCCGGTTTACGGTGTTCTGGCGCCGCGCCCCGGCGCGCTGCATCTGATCGTCGCGGATGGCGAGGGGGCAGGGGCGGTGCTGGTTCTGATACGCGCCGCGCCGGACATGACGCAGGCGGCGCATATCCTTTATACCCCCGGCCCGAACGGGACCGACCAGTTTGACGACTTGCAGGCACTCGGCGCGGCGCAATGCTTTCGCGCGCCGACCATCGCCACGCTGTTGCCGCGTCTGGCCCAGATCCTGACCAATGCCCATATGGGCACGCAGTTTTACCTGACCGGCACCGAGGGTCTGATGGGTCAGGCAGAGCGTGAAATCATGGCCACCGGTTTTCCCTTTGCCGATATCCAGAAGGAACATCGCGGGTCCACCGTCCGTCGCGTGCAATGTGTGCATTGCAAGGGCATCACCGAAAACGTCGCGATCGACCCATTCCCTTGCAGCCATTGCGGGTTGCATCTGTTCGTGCGCGACCACTACTCACGTCGGCTGGCGGCGTTTCAGGGCGTCAACATCGACGCCGAGGATCCCGGTCAGGTGCCCGCCGCCGTGGTGCGGTTCAAATGAGCGGCGGGGCAAAACTGAAGGTCCGCGTGGCCGAAGTTGTGCAGGTCAACGAGTTGATCAAACGCTTCCGGTTCGTGCGGACAGATGGCGCACCGATGCCGGCCTTTTCCGGCGGCGCGCATACCGTGGTGGAAATGGACGACCACGGCACCCGCCGTC
>JANNBI010000028.1:0-2521 GCA_031385345.1 Paracoccaceae bacterium
TCGAAGATCACCTATGACCGGTCCAAACCGCGCAACCACGTGCCCGATACGCTGGACGCCGATATCATCAAGGACGGCCACCGGTTTTTTGAAGATGGCGAAAAGATGCAGCTGTCCTATGCGGTGCGCAACACGCATCGCACCATCGGCACCCGCGCCTCCAGTCACATCGTCAAGAATTTCGGGATGCGAAACAGCCTGCAACCCGATCATCTGACGGTAAAGCTGTCAGGCTCTTGTGGGCAGTCGCTGGGGGCCTTTGCGGTGCGCGGCCTGAAGCTGGAGGTGATGGGCGATGCCAACGACTATGTCGGCAAGGGGCTGTCGGGCGGGACGATTGTGGTGCGTCCGCAAATGTCCTCGCCGTTGACGGCCTGTGACAACACCATCATCGGCAACACGGTGCTGTACGGCGCGACCGATGGCTATCTGTACGCGGCGGGCCGGGCCGGGGAACGCTTTGCCGTGCGCAATTCCGGCGCGTCGGTGGTGGTCGAAGGCTGCGGGTCGAACGGGTGCGAATACATGACCGGCGGTGTGGCGGTGATCCTTGGCAGCATCGGGGCCAATTTTGGCGCCGGAATGACCGGGGGCATGGCCTATATCTATGATCCCAAAGGCGTGGCCGAGGATCATGTGAATCTGGAAAGCCTGCTGACCTGCGCCGTGTCGCATCCCGCCTGGGAGGCGCAGTTGAAGGGACTGATCGAGGCACATGTCGCTGAGACCGGCAGCCGTCATGGCGCGACCATCCTTGCGAATTGGGCCGCCGAGCGGGCGAATTTCCTGCAAGTCTGCCCGAAGGAAATGCTGATCCACCTGAAGCATCCCTTGTCCGATGAGATGCAGAAAGTCCCGGCGGAATAGGACGGCCTGCGCCCCGTGAAAATTGCAGTACTGGGGGCCTTTAGCCAAGGGCCCCCAAGTCGCTGACAGCCTTCCCGTGCCTTGGGTGAAGGTTAAGAAACCGTAAAGTTAAAAATCTAAAGTATTGAATTATATGCAAAAGCCAAAGTGTCCAGATCTGGACAGACCTTGCACCCCCCTTGCCAAGACTTGACCCCGCCACGCCTTTCAGGCCTATTCGCCCCGATGGCCACCACAAAGAAATCACCCGCAACCAAGAAGCCCGCCCCGACCACGGCGGCCCTTTCCCGCACGCGCGGTCAGCTTTTCCGGCTGTGGGCGCTGCGGGGGCTGGCCGGACTGGCCGCTCTTTATGCCGCCCTGATCCTGACCTTCGCGGTCCTGCCGCCGCCGATCAACCTGTATCAGATAGGCGAGGCTTGGCGGCTGGGCGGGATTGAAAAGGACTGGGTCGGCTGGGACGAAATCGCCCCCGAAATGTCCCGCTCCGTCGTAGCCGCCGAGGATGCGAATTTCTGCCTGCACTGGGGCTTTGATATGGCCGCGATCCGCGAGGCGATCGAAAGCGGCGGCGATCGCGGCGCGTCAACCCTGTCGCAGCAGATGGTCAAGAACACCTTCCTTTGGCATGGCCGCAACTGGCTGCGCAAAGCGATGGAGGCGGCGCTGACCCCGGTGGTCGAACTGATCTGGACCAAGCGGCGGATCCTGCATGTTTATCTGAACACAGTGGAGTTTGATGAAGGCGTCTTTGGCGTTCAGGCCGCAGCACAGCATTATTTCAACGTCGACGCCCGCGACCTGACCGCCCTGCAATCCGCGCGGCTGGCCGCCGTTCTGCCCGACCCAAAGGGCCGCGATGCCGCCGACCCTTCATCCTTTGTGCGCAGCAGGACGCGGGCGATCCTGTCGGGGGCCGAGACGATTGCCGCCGACGGCCGCGCCGATTGTTTTGCCCCCGAGGACTGATCCGCGCCGATTGCGCGACCCGGACCAACCCCCAAGGATTGACCCCCGGACATTGGCAGGGCATTGAAGGGGAAACCTTGAATGACACATATCCCATGATCAGACTTTACCATTTCCCGTTGTCCCCCTTCTGCCGCAAGGTGCGCCTGACCCTTGCCGAAAAAAAGCTGGAGGTGGAGCTGGTTGAAGAGCGGTATTGGGAGCCCTCGCCCGATTTTCTGCGCCGCAATCCGGCGGGCAAGGTGCCGATCCTGAAAATCGACGCCCGCATCATGAGCGAAAGTCAGGCGATCTGCGAGTATCTGGAGGAAACCTATCCGACCCCGTCCCTGATGCCGCGCGATCCCGATACCCGCCACGAGGTGCGCCGGATTTGTGCGTGGTTTGATGACAAATTCCACGCCGAGGTCACATCGAAACTGCTGTACGAACGGGTGAACAAAAAGATCATGGGGCAGGGCTATCCTGACTCCAAGGCGGTAAAAACTGGCGCCGCGGCGATCAAATATCATCTGGACTATCTGGCCTGGATCCTGGATCAGCGCCGTTGGCTGGCTGGCGATGGCATGTCCTTGGCCGATTTCACAGCGGCGGCGCATCTGTCCTGTCTGGATTACATCTCGGATGTGGATTGGAACCGGCACGCGGTGGTGAAGGATTGGTATGCCAAGATCAAATCCCGCCC
>JANNBI010000043.1:0-2462 GCA_031385345.1 Paracoccaceae bacterium
AAGGGCTTTCAGGGCGCGATGAAGCGCCACAACTTTGGCGGCTTGCGCGCCTCGCACGGTGTGTCCGTGTCGCACCGTTCGCACGGTTCGACCGGCCAGTGCCAGGATCCCGGCAAGGTGTTCAAGGGCAAGAAGATGGCAGGTCATATGGGCGCGGTCCGCGTGACCACCCAGAACCTGCAAGTTGTGCGCACCGACGCTGCACGCGGCCTGATCATGATCAAGGGCGCTGTCCCGGGATCCGCTGGCGGCTGGGTGACCGTGAAGGACGCCGTGAAGAAGCCCGCGATGGCTGATGTGCCGATGCCGGCTGCGGTCCGTGCGACCGTTGGAGGTGAAGCATGAAACTTGATGTGATCAAGCTTGACGGCGGCAAGGCCGGCACGATCGATCTGAATGAGGCGCTGTTCGGCCTGGAGCCGCGCGCCGACATCCTGCACCGTGTGGTGCGTTGGCAGCGGGCGAAATCCCAAGCCGGGACACACTCGGTGCTGACGCGCGCCGAAGTGTCCTATTCGACAAAGAAGATCTATCGCCAGAAGGGCACCGGCGGCGCACGCCACGGTTCCAAAAAGGCGCCGATTTTCCGGCATGGTGGTGTTGTGAAGGGTCCGACCCCGCGCAGCCACGCCCATGACCTGCCCAAGAAGTTCCGCGCGCTTGGCCTGCGCCATGCGCTCTCGGCCAAGTTCAAGGCGGGCGAGCTGGTTATTCTGGACGCGGCCACCCTGGCCGAAGCCAAAACCGGTATGCTGGCCAAGACTTTGCAGGAACGCGGTTGGAAGCGTGTGCTGATCATCGACGGCACGGTTGATGCGAATTTCGCGCTGGCCGCTCGCAACATCGAAGGCATCGACGTGCTGCCGACGATGGGGGCAAACGTCTATGACATCCTGCGTCGTGACACGCTTGTCATCACCAAGGCAGGCATCGAAGCTTTGGAGGCCCGTCTGAAATGAACGCGAAACCCGAACACTACGACCTGATCAAAAAGCCGATCATCACGGAAAAGGCCACCTTGGCCTCGGAAGCTGGTGCTGTGGTTTTCCAGGTTGCCATGGATGCGACCAAGCCGATGATCAAAGAGGCCGTTGAGGCGATCTTTGGCGTCAAGGTGAAGGCGGTTAACACCACCATCACCAAGGGCAAATCCAAGAAGTTCCGTGGCCGTCAAGGCGAGCGGAGCGACAAGAAAAAGGCTTATGTGATGCTTGAAGCCGGGAACACTATCGACGTCTCCACGGGCCTCTGATACAGCCTGCGAATCTTGCGGCCCCGGGTTTCCGGGGCCGCGGACTTTTACAAGAATCGGGGTCTGAACCGGCGGTTTATCCGCGCAGGCAGGCCCCCACGCTGGGGATCTTCGGAGCCCTATAACCTGGGTCAACCTGACCCAATAGCTGACGGAAGACAGAGAACATGGCACTTAAGTCGTACAAACCGACGACGCCAGGCCAACGTGGGTTGGTTCTGATCGACCGTTCGGAGCTGTGGAAAGGCCGCCCGGTCAAAGCCCTTACTGAAGGCTTGATCGGAACTGGTGGCCGGAACAACACCGGACGTATCACGATGTGGCACAAAGGCGGCGGCGCAAAGCGTCTGTACCGCATTGTGGATTTCAAGCGTCGTAAGTGGGACATGCCTGCGGTCGTCGAGCGGATCGAATACGATCCGAACCGCACCGCGTTCATCGCCCTTGTGAAGTATTCGGATGGCGAGGTGGCCTATATCCTGGCGCCGCAGCGTCTGGCGATCGGGGATAGCGTCGTTGCCGGCGCAAAGACCGACGTCAAGCCGGGCAACGCGATGCCGTTTTCGGGCATGCCGATCGGTACGATCGTTCATAACGTCGAATTGAAGCCCGGCAAGGGTGGCCAGTTGGCCCGCGCTGCCGGTACCTATGCGCAGTTTGTCGGCCGTGACGGATCCTACGCTCAGATCCGTTTGTCCTCGGGCGAATTGCGCATGGTGCGTCAGGAATGCATGGCCACCATCGGTGCCGTGTCCAACCCTGACAACTCCAACCAAAACCTCGGCAAGGCTGGCCGTCGTCGTCACATGGGCATCCGCCCCACCGTCCGCGGTGTTGCTATGAACCCGATCGACCACCCGCATGGCGGCGGCGAAGGCCGCACCTCTGGTGGCCGTCACCCCGTTACTCCGTGGGGCAAAGGGACCAAGGGCAACAAGACCCGGTCGAACAAGAAGACGGACCAGTATATTGTCCGCTCGCGTCATTCGAAGAAAGGGCGCTAATCCATGGCACGTTCTATCTGGAAAGGCCCCTTCGTCGATGGCTATCTGCTGAAGAAAGCAGAAGTCTCGCGCGCATCGGGCAAGAACGAAGTGATCAAGATCTGGTCGCGTCGCTCCACCATCCTGCCGCAGTTTGTGGGTCTGACTTTTGGCGTTTATAACGGCAAGAAGCATATCCCGGTTGCGGTGTCCGAAGAAATGATCGG
>JANNBI010000058.1:0-3351 GCA_031385345.1 Paracoccaceae bacterium
AATACAGCTGAAAGAACGGCAGGGCAAAAACGGCAGGCGGCGCCATGCGATTGGTCAGCAGCCAAAAGAACAGGTGCTTGTCCCCCATGAACCGATACCGCGAGAACGCATAGGCGGCGGGCAAGGCGACCGTCACCGAGATGACGGTGTTCATCACCACATAGATGATCGAGTTGATATAGCCATTGTACCAGGACGGATCGGTCAGGATGGTTGCGTAATTTGCAAACGTCAGATCGACCGGCCAAAGCGAGAAGGTCGACAGAATTTCGGTGTTGGTTTTAAGGCTCATCGAAAGCAGCCAATAGATCGGTACCAGCAAAAACAACAGGTACAGGCCCATGACGATGGCAGAGGACTTGATGCGCATCAGACTCCGTCCCTTTTGTCGAGGTTGGTCATGACGGTGTAGAACACCCATGAAATCAGCAGGATCACCAGAAAATACATGATCGAGAAGGCGGCGGCTGGCCCCAGATCAAACTGACCGATGGCCATTTTCACCAGGTCGATAGACAGGAATGTGGTGGCATTGCCGGGGCCGCCGCCCGTCACGACGAAAGGCTCGGTGTAGATCATGAAACTGTCCATGAACCGCAGAAGGATCGCGATCAGCAGCACGCCCTGCATTTTTGGCAGTTCAATATAGCGAAACACCGCCAGCCGTTTGGCCTGATCAATCTTTGCAGCCTGATAGAACGCCTCGGGGATGGACTGCAGTCCGGCATAGGCCAGCAGCGCCACCAGCGATGTCCAGTGCCAGACATCCATGATGATCACGGTGGCCCAAGCGTCCAGCGTATCGCTGGTATAATTGTAGTCGATGCCAAGGGCCGCCAATGAGTGACCCAGCAGACCGATATCGACCCGACCAAAGATCTGCCAGATCGTGCCGACCACATTGAACGGGATCAGCAACGGAAGCGCCATCAACACCAGACAGAACGACGCCCAGAACCCTTTTTTCGGCATGTTCAGCGCGACGAAAATACCCAAGGGCACCTCGATGGCCAGGATTATGCCAGAAAACAGCATTTGCCGCCAAAGCGCCTCGTGCAGGCGGTCGGAATTGATCATCTCTTCAAACCAACCCACGCCTTCCCAAAAGAATTCGTTGTTGCCGAATGTGTCCTGAACCGAATAATTCACCACGGTCATCAGCGGAATAACGGCGGAAAAGGCCACCAGAACCAGCACGGGCAGAACCAGAAACCACGCCTTGTTGTTTTGGGTCTTGTCCATCAGATCGCCCTTCCCGGAATGCGCCAGTCGTCCACATAGACGTTGATCTTTTGCGGCGCGAAGGACACCCGCGTCAGGTCAGCAGCAATTGCGGTGCCTTCCGGCGCGATGATGTTGAAGGCAGCGCCTGCAACTTCGCCGCGCAGAATGCGGTGGCGTCCGACGTCCTCCACTCGGCGCAGTGCGAAGGGCAACCCACCCGCATCCCCCAAGGCGGCGAATTCCGGACGAATACCGATCTGCACCCGGCCCTGCGGCGTGCCATAATCTGCCCCAAGGTCAATCTCTTGCCCCTGAACCACCGCGCGATTGCCACGCACCGTCGCCTCCAACAGGTTCATGCCGGGCGAGCCGATGAAATAGCCGACAAAGGTATGAGCGGGGGTTTCGAACAATTCCTGCGGTGTGCCGAGTTGCACAACCCGCCCTTCCGACATCACCACAACCTTGTCGGCAAATGTCAGCGCCTCGGTCTGGTCATGGGTCACATAAATCATCGTATGACCGAACTCGCGGTGCAGAGATTTAAGCTGGGTGCGCAATTCCCATTTCATATGCGGGTCGATCACGGTCAGCGGTTCGTCAAACAGGATGGCGTTCACATCTTCACGCACCATGCCACGGCCAAGGCTGATCTTCTGTTTGGCATCGGCGGTCAGACCGCGTGCTTTGTGGTCAAGCCGATCTTCCATCCCGATCATATGGGCGATGTGTTGGACGCGGGCGGCGATATAGGCGGCATCCATGCCGCGATTGCGCAGCGGAAAGGCCAGATTTTCGCGCAGGGTCATGGTGTCGTAAACCACAGGGAACTGGAACACCTGCGCAATGTTGCGGGCGGCGGTCGGCGCGTCGGTCACATCGGTGCCGCCAAACAGCACACGGCCATGGCTGGGACGAACCAGACCCGAGATGATGTTCAAAAGCGTGGTCTTGCCGCAACCGGACGAGCCGAGAAGCGCATAAGCGCCGCCGTCCTGCCAGACATGGTCCATTTCCTTCAGCGCGAAGTCCGCGTCGGATTTGGGCTTTGCCAGATAGCTGTGGGCCAGCTTTGAAAGGGTGATTTGGGACATTCAGGCCGCCATTGCATAGGGCGCGGGGGCGGCAAGCGCCCCGTCCGGGGTGAACAGATAGACGTGCATCGGGTCCAGCCAGACCGACAGATCAGAGCCGGGTTTCAGGATATGCACACCGTGAACCAGTCCAACCCAGCGATCAGAGCCGTGCATTAGATGCAAGAAGGTTTCCGATCCGGTGATTTCAGTGACCGAAAGTTTGCAGGAAAGTTTGAACGCGGACGCCGATTGTTGGGTCAGGTCCAGATGGTTGGACCGAAAGCCCGCGGTATAGCTGCCGTCCGGCAAACCTGCGGCTGGACCAAAGGCAGTCGCGCTGGCGTCGGTGCCGAAATGGAGAGTGCTGCCCTGTTTCTTCACCGGCAGAAAGTTCATCGGTGGATCGGAAAACACTCGTGCGGTGGTCGCGTCGATGGGGTGGCGGTAAACATCGGGGGTAGGGCCGAATTGGGTGACCCGCCCCTCGGACAATGTGGCGGTATTGCCCCCCAGCAGCAGCGCCTCTTCAGGTTCGGTCGTGGCATAAACAAAGATCGCGCCAGAGGCTTCAAAAATCCGCGGGATTTCGGCGCGCAACTCTTCACGCAGCTTGTAGTCAAGGTTGGCCAGCGGTTCATCCAACAGGACCAGACCGGCACCTTTCACCAAGGCTCGGGCCAAGGCGCAGCGCTGTTGTTGGCCGCCTGACAGCTCTAATGGTTTGCGTTGCAACATTGGGGTCAGTTTCAGCATCTCAGCCGTGGCACGAACGGCGCGGTCAACCTCGGCTGCCGAAATCCCCATCAGTCGCATCGGTGAAGCGATGTTGTCGTAAACGCTCATCGCGGGGTAATTGATGAACTGCTGATAGACCATAGCAACGCGGCGATCTTGCACCCGCATCCCGGTTACATCGGCGCCGTTCCAGAAAATCCGGCCCGTGGTCGGCGCATCCAGCCCGGCCATCAACCGCATCAGACTGGTCTTTCCCGACAGCGTTGGGCCCAAAAGCACGTTCATTGTGCCCTTTTCCAGCGTCAGGTCGGTTGGG
>JANNBI010000065.1:0-7964 GCA_031385345.1 Paracoccaceae bacterium
CTGCGGATGGCAGCGGTACATGAAGGCTTCCATGAAAAACCGACCCACCTGCGCCGCGACTTCCGTCACCGCCACAACCTCGGCCGCATTCATGCCGGCAGGTTTTTCGCACAGCACATGTTTGCCGGCGCGCAGGGCGGCGATGGACAGTTCCGCGTGCCACGGGTGCGGGGTCGAAACATAGATCGCATCAATCGCCGGATCGGCCAGAAGGGCGGCGTAATCGGCATAACGCTTGTCAGCGGCGATGGCGTAGTGGTCGCCAAAACTGGCCCGTCGCCCGGCATCACGACTGGCAATCGCCACCAGTTTGCCCGCCGTGCATTGCGCCAGACCATCCGCGAAGTTATGCGCGATCGCGCCCGGCCCAATGATGCCCCAAGCAACTGTCATGTCAGTTTCCCCCTATTTGCGAGAAGTCGTAACAAGGGGCGGTGAGTCTGGAAAGGTCTATTTTAGTAAATTATGGGCCATTTGCGACAGGCCTAAGCCAAGCGTCTGGCGGGCCTTGGGCGCAACTGATCGCGCAGCGCCGAAAGGTCGTCGCGCAGGGTCACGATCTGCCCGATCGACAGCCCGGATTTGTCGGAAAAGCAGCCCTGAATCTCGGCCAGTTTTGCCACCAGCACCGTCCCCTGCGGTGTCAGCGCCACACGCACCTGCCTTTCATCCGCACGGTCGCGCTGACGCGTCACCCAACCTGCCGCCTCCATACGCTTCAACAAAGGCGTCAGCGTGTTGCTGTCCAGCATCAAAGCCGCGCCCAGTTGACCGACCGTCTGATCCTGCGCGTCATGCAGGGCGGTGATCACCAGATACTGCGGATAGGTCAGACCCAAAGGCTCCAGCAGGGGGGCATAGGCGGACTGCATGGCATGGGCAGCCGAATACAGCGCGAAGCAAAGCATATCCTTGGGCGGTAGTGTCATGAGCTCAGACTATATCGCACACGATGCAATTGCAAGCGATTGACCCGGCGGGGGGAATCAGCTAGACACTTCGCACACGATTTAATCGCACACGATATGGAGTCTGCAATGACCACGTCCATCGCTTATACGACCGAAGCAACCGCGACCGGGGGCGGCCGCAACGGCACCTCCAAGCTGGCCTCGGGGATGCTGACAGTCACCATGACCAGCCCCAAGGAATTGGGCGGATCAGGTCTGGGTCATAACCCAGAAGAGCTGTTCGCGCTGGGCTATGCCGCCTGCTATCTGGGCGCGATGCGCTTCGCCGCTGGGTCGGAAAAGCTGGGCACTGTGCCAGACGCTGCCACCGTCACCGCCCATGTTGGCATCGGGGGCCGTGCCGAAGGTGGCTTTGGCCTGAAGGTTACGCTGAACGTGTCCTTGCCCGGTCTGGACCGCGCCGTTGCCGAAAAAATCGCAGAGCGTGGCCATTTCATTTGCCCCTACAGCCACGCCACCAAAGGCAATATCGAGGTTGAGACGGTTCTGGTCTGATCCCATCCCGTCAAAATCAATCGGGCCGGGGTGCAAACCCCGGCCCTTTTCCATGTCTAGTGTGACGGTCCGGCGAGGTATCTACGCCCGCACCAGCTTTTCATATTCGGCTGACACGCGCCGCGTGATCTCGCCCACTTCAAACATGAAATCACCGATCTGCCCCACCGGGGTCACTTCGGCGGCGGTGCCTGTCAGCCAACATTGTTCAAACCCGGCCAGTTCCTCGGGCATGATATGGCGTTCATGCACGGTGATCTGCATGTCGCGCAGCATCCCGATCACGGTCTGCCGGGTGATGCCGTTCAGGATACAATCGGGTTTGGGGGTATGCACTTCGCCGTCCTTTACGAAAAAGATGTTGGCCCCGGTCGCCTCGGCCACATAGCCGCGGAAATCCAGCATCATCGCGTCTGAACAGCCCTTCGCCTCGGCGGCATGTTTGGACATGGTGCAGATCATGTACAGTCCCGCCGCCTTGGCCGCATGCGGAATGGTTTCAGGGCTGGGCCGCTTCCACTTGGCAATGTCCAGCTTGGCGCCCTTGAACTTGGCGTCACCGTAATAATTGCCCCAGGTCCAGCAGGCAACGGCCAGATGAATCGGGTTCAGATTGGACGCCACGCCCATCATCTCGCCGGCGCCACGCCAAGCAATCGCGCGCACATAGGCGTCTGTCAGGTTGTTTGCCTTCAGCACCGCCTCTTTGGCCGCATTGATTTCAGCCACCGAATAGGGCAGCGGCATGTCCAGCAATTCGCCCGACATGCGCAGCCGCTCCGAATGCTCGGTCGATTTGAAGATCTTACCGTTATAGCACCGCTCGCCTTCGAACACCGCGCTGGCATAATGAAGCGCATGGGTCAGAATATGCACATTCGCGCTGCGCCATTCCACCAGCTTGCCATCCATCCAGATGAACCCGTCCCGATCGTCATATCCCGCCATTCCGGCCCCCATTTGCATATGTTGCGCCAAATTGGTCCGTTTCGGACATAATCTTGCGCCAAACCGCAGAATCGGTAGCGTTTAGAACTTGGAATGTCAACAAGGCTGACTTATCCTGCGCTCAAAGTAGGAGGGGTCGTGATGGCCGAAACGATGTCCAGCACCTCGTTAGGTGGCGAAAGCCTGTTGTACCTGACGGATGAGCAGTTGCGCAAAGGGATCGAGGCGATGTTCTTTGCCTATCGCGGCTTTACCGCTGATCCTGACCGCATCCTTGGCGACATGGATTATGGCCGCGCCCATCATCGCGCGGTGCATTTCATCCACCGGTCACCGGGCAACACCGTGGGCAATCTTCTGGCCATTCTGGGCGTCACAAAGCAAAGTCTGAACCGCGTGTTGCGTACCTTGTTCGACGATGGTCTGGTCGAGGCGCGGGTCGGCAAAAAGGACAAGCGCGAACGCAATCTTTACTTGACCGAAAAGGGCCGCGCGTTGGAACGCGAGTTGTCCGATGCCCAGCGGGCGCGGATGCGAGCCGCCTACCGCGCCGCCGGACCGCAGGCCGTCCAGGGCTTTCGCACCGTGCTAGAGGCGATGATGGACCCCAAAATGCGCCGCCAGTTTCAACGGATGGAGTCCGGACAATGACCGAAGTTCAGCCGCATCTTCTGGTCGTCGATGATGATGAACGCATTCGCGGCCTGTTGCAGAAATTCCTGATCCGCAACGGCTTTCTGGTGTCGATCGCGCGTGACGCCGCCCAGGCGCGCCGGCTTTTGGGCGGGCTTGAATTTGATCTGCTGGTGCTGGATGTGATGATGCCGGGCGAAAATGGCGTGGCCCTGACCCGCGACCTGCGCAAGACTTTGGCGGTCCCGATCCTGCTGTTGACCGCCAAAGGCGAAACCGGCAACCGGATTGAGGGGTTAGAGGCCGGAGCCGATGATTACCTCGTTAAACCGTTTGAACCGCGCGAACTGCTGTTGCGGATCAACGCCATCCTGCGCCGCGTCCCGCAACTGAAAGCGGCCGAGGTGCCGCGCGTGCTGCATCTTGGCGCGGTGCGCTATGATCTGGACCGGGGCGAATTGTGGCGCGGGGCCGAACCCGTGCGGCTGACCGCGACCGAGGCGACCTTGATGCGCCGCCTGTCCGTGCAGCCAGGATCGCCGCTTAGCCGCGAAGCCTTGGCAGGTGATATGCCGCGCGAGGATAACGGCGGTCAGGAACGCGCCGTCGATGTGCAGATCACCCGCCTGCGCCGCAAGATCGAAGATGACCCCAAACAGCCGCGCTATCTGCAAACTGTTCGCGGCGAAGGCTATATGTTGCAACCGGACTAGCCGCATCTCGCCCCAACGTCTGGGGACAGTCCGGTTGAAGCAAAGGATCCACCCTTGGTCTTGTACTACTCGCATGCTGACAGTCTTGCCCATGTCACCCGGCCCGGCCATCCCGAACGGGTAGATCGGCTGTTGGCCATTGAAACCGCGCTATCCGGGATGGTGCTGGATCGTCGTCCCTGCCCGATGGGAGAGGAGGCGGATGTGCTGCGCTGTCATTCCGCCCGTCATCTGGCACGGATCAAGGCGGCGGTGCCGCAAACCGGTTGGGCCTCGCTGGATGCCGACACGCATCTTTCGCCGGGATCCTACATCGCCGCAATGCGCGCAGTCGGTGGCGCCTGCGCCGCCGTGGATGCGGTGATGGCGCAGGGTGGTCGTGCTTTCGTCGCCGCCCGCCCGCCCGGCCATCATGCCGAACGCGACACCGCGATGGGGTTTTGCCTATTTGGCACCGTGGCCATTGCCGCGCTGCATGCGGTTCAGGTGCAGGGCCTGACCCGCGTGGCGGTGCTGGATTTCGACGTGCATCACGGCAACGGCACCCAGGATCTGCTGTGGGACGAACCCCGCGTGCGCTTCGTCTCCAGCCATCAGATGCCATTTTATCCCGGCACCGGCAGCCCGCGCGAAACGGGCGCGCATGGTCAGATCACCAACCTGCCCCTGCGCGAGGCCAGCGGGGGCGCGGCCCTGCGCGCCGCCTGGGGTCCGGCACTGGCCGATCTGGCGCTGTGGCAGCCGGAACTTATCCTGCTGTCCGCCGGGTTCGACGCCCATCAGGATGATCCCTTGGCCGGGTTGAATTGGCAGGTGGAAGACTACATCTGGTTGACCCGCGCAATCTGCGATCTGGCGGACATGGCCTGCGCGGGCCGGGTGGTATCCTGTCTGGAGGGCGGCTATGATCTGGCAGCCTTGGGCCAATGTGTGGCGGCCCATGTGACCGAATTAGGAAGGGGCAGTGATGGCCGATAAACCCGTGACCGAGATGAGCTTCGAAGACGCCATGGCCGCGCTTGAAGCCGTCGTTGGCCAATTGGAGCGTGGCGATGTCGCGCTGGAACAATCCATCGCCCTGTATGAACGCGGGGCCGCCCTGAAAGCCCATTGTGCGCAAAAGCTGAAAGATGCCGAAGCCAAGGTCGAACTGATCCGCGTTCAGGAAGGCCGCGCCATCGGCACGGTCCCGGCGGAGGGGATGTGAGCTTTCACGCTGTTCTTGCCGCCGATGCCGCACTGATCCAGACGCGGCTTGACCTTTCCATGGCCGGACTGGCTGATGAACCGGTGGTGCGCGCCATGCGCTATGCGGTCCAAGGCGGCAAACGTCTGCGCGGCTTTCTGGTGCTGGAATCCGCTCGGATGCTGGACATCGCCCCCGACACCTCGGTCGCCGCGGCCGCCGCGGTCGAGGCGCTGCATGCCTATTCGCTGGTGCATGATGATCTGCCCTGCATGGACGACGACGATCTGCGCCGGGGCCTGCCCACCGTGCATGTGAAATGGGACGAGGCGACAGCGGTTCTGGCTGGCGATGCCTTGCAAACCCTGGCCTTTGACCTGCTGTGCGACCCGGCACTTGGCAGCGCCGAGGTTCGCATCGCATTGGTCGCTGGTCTGGCCCGTGCCAGCGGCGCCGAAGGCATGGTTCTGGGTCAGGCGCTGGACATTGCCGCCGAAACCTCGGCCACTCCGCTGACATTGGCCCAGATCACCCGGCTGCAAACCGGCAAGACTGGCGCGCTGATCCGGTTTTCCGCCGAAGCCGGGGCGATCCTTGCCCGCGCCGATACCGCCCCCTTGCGCGCCTATGCCGATTGTCTGGGTCTGGCGTTTCAGATCGCGGATGACCTGCTGGATGTGACCGGCGATGCCGCCAAAACCGGCAAGCGCGTTGGCAAGGATGCCAAGGCGGGCAAGGCCACTTTCGTGTCGCTGCTGGGTCTGGATGGCGCCCGCACCCGCGCCGCGCAGCTGGTCGCCCAAGCGGAAAATCACTTGCGTCCCTATGGGTCGCGGGCGCAGAACTTGATTGAAGCCGCGCGTTTCGCTATCTCGCGCGAAAGCTGAAAGGGACTTTCATGGCAGACCACCCCACCACCCCGCTTTTGGACCGGGTACACCTGCCATCTGACATGAAGGGCCTGACCGACCGAGAGTTGCGCCAACTCGCGGATGAACTTCGGGCCGAGACGATTTCGGCGGTGTCCGTCACCGGCGGCCATCTGGGCGCGGGTCTGGGCGTGGTCGAACTGACCGTGGCGCTGCATGCCATTTTCAACGCGCCGCGCGACAAGATCATCTGGGACGTGGGTCACCAATGCTATCCGCACAAGATCCTGACCGGGCGACGCGACCGCATCCGCACCCTGCGCACCGAAGGCGGGCTAAGCGGCTTTACCAAGCGCTCTGAAAGCCCCTATGACCCCTTTGGCGCCGCGCATTCGTCAACCTCGATCTCGGCAGCGCTTGGCTTTACCATGGCCGCCGATCTGGGCGGCGATCCTGGCGATGCGGTTGCGGTGATTGGCGACGGGTCCATGTCGGCGGGCATGGCCTTTGAAGCGATGAACAACGCTGGCCACCTGAAAAAGCGCATGTTCGTGATCCTGAACGACAATGAAATGTCGATTGCGCCGCCGGTGGGGGCGTTGTCGTCCTATCTGTCGCGGCTTTACGCCCAACAACCGTTTCAGGAACTCCGCTCTGCCGCCAAAGGCATGGTCAGCCTGCTGCCAGAGCCGCTGCAAGAAGGCGCGCGTCGGGCGAAGGAAATGCTTAAAGGCATGTCGGTCGGCGGTACCCTGTTTGAAGAGCTGGGCTTTTCCTATGTCGGCCCGATTGATGGCCATGATCTGGACCAGTTGCTGCCGGTTTTGCGCACCGTGCATGAACGCGCCACCGGGCCGATGTTGATCCATGTGCTGACCAAAAAGGGCAAGGGCTATGCCCCCGCCGAAAACGCCGCGGACCGCGGCCATGCCCGCGCGAAATTCGACGTGATCACCGGTGAGCAGAAAAAGTCGCCGTCCAACGCGCCATCCTATACCAAAGTTTTCGCCCAATCCCTGATCCGAGAGGCCGAGGCCGACAGCCGCATCGTCGCCATCACCGCCGCCATGCCGGATGGAACGGGTCTGGATCTGTTCGCCAACCGCTTCCCGAAGCGGATGTTCGATGTCGGCATTGCGGAACAACACGCCGTCACCTTCAGCGCCGGGCTGGCGGCTGGCGGGATGAAGCCGTTCTGCACCCTTTATTCAACTTTCCTGCAACGCGGCTATGATCAGGTCGTGCATGACGTCGCCATTCAGCGCCTGCCGGTGCGCTTTGCCATCGACCGCGCTGGTCTTGTCGGTGCCGACGGGGCCACCCATGCCGGGTCTTTTGATGTGGCGTTTCTGGCAAACCTGCCCGGCATCATCGTGATGGCCGCCGCGGACGAGGCGGATCTGGTGCATATGGTCGCCACCGCCGTCGCCAACAATGATGGCCCCACCGCCTTTCGCTTTCCGCGCGGCGATGGGGTCGGGGTGGAACTGCCCGTCAAGGGCATTCCTCTGACAATCGGCAAGGGCCGCGTGATGCGGGAAGGGTCGCGCGTTGCGATCCTGTCCTTTGGCACCCGTCTGGCCGAAGTGATGAAAGCCGCCGAATCCCTGTCCGCGCGCGGCATGGCCCCCACCGTTGCCGATGCCCGTTTTGCCAAACCCTTGGACCGCGACCTGATCCTGAACCTTGCCCGCAACCACGAGGCGCTGATCACCATCGAAGAAGGGGCTATCGGCGGTTTCGGCAGCCATGTCGCCCAGCTTCTGGCCGAAGAGGGGGTTTTTGACAAAGGTCTGAAATACCGCTCGATGGTGCTGCCCGACATCTTCATCGACCAAGCCAGCCCAGAGGCGATGTACCGCGTCGCCGGGATGGAGGCCGCCCAGATTGAGGCGAAGGTTCTGCAAACCCTTGGCGTTGCCACGGTCGGCCTGCGGGCCTGACCTTGGCCGCGCTGGCCAAGGTTCTGGACTGGCTGGCGGCGACCGGCACGCCAAAGGGTCTGGCCGATATGGCCCGCTACGGCATTCCCAGCGCTGGGGCTTTCGGCGTGCCGATGGGGGTGCTGCAAACCTATGCCAAAAGCATCGGCAAAGATCACGATCTGGCACTGACCCTATGGGATCACGGCGCATATGAGGCGCAAACT
>JANNBI010000070.1:0-28967 GCA_031385345.1 Paracoccaceae bacterium
AAGCCAGTGATCATCCCCAACATGCAGGTACAGGCCCGACAGGCAGATCAGCATCAGGGCATTGCCGCCAAAGATCAGGCCCTTACGGGTGCCCAGCACGCGCTCCATCGGGCCATAGGCGAAGTTTCCGGCGACCATGGCCAGCCCCATGATCAGCGTGACCTGCCCGATGCGGGCGGCATCGGCCCCAAAGACATCGGCGTACCAAGGGCCAACCCACAACCCGCGCAGCCCGGCGGGCGGGGCATAGCAGGCGGCCATCATCAGCAGAACCGGCCACAGCGCGCGGATCTTCAGCAGGTCCAGCGTGCTGCCGGTTGTGGGGCCGGTCCGGGGCGGATCGCGCACGAGCGCAAGGATCGCGAAGGCGGCAAGCAGGGTAACGGCGGACAGCGCCCAAAGTGTGCCGCGCCAGCCGATCGCCTCAACTGCCCAGGACAGGGGCAAGGACGCCGCCAGATTGCCTAGACTGCCGATGCCGATAACCATTCCGGCCAAGGTGCCAAAGACGGTGGGCGAATACAGCCGCGCAAAGATGAAATAACTGGCCATCAGCACCGGAGAGCAGCCGATGCCGATCAGCACCATCGCCAAGCTGATCGTTGTCGGGCCAGAGGCGCTGGCAAACAGCGCCGCCCCGGCGGCACCCACGGACAGAAGGCTGGCGGTGGTCAGGCGCGGGCCGATCCGATCCAGCGCCGTGCCGACGGGCAGTTGCATCAGCGCGAAGGCCAGAAACCACCAGCCCGACGCGGCGGCCAGGGTTTCGGGCGTGCTGTGCAGATCGACCGCCAGAACCGGGGCCAGCACCGCCAGAAAGGCGCGGTAAAACTGCGACAAGACATAGGCAAGGATCAGGGCGGCTATGCCGATGCGCATCAGGCTGGTCCGATCAGGCGGTCTTGGCGGTCAGGACTTTTTCGCGGATCGGCAGGTGGATCAGGGCCGAGAACGCCCCGACGCCGACGCCGATCCACCAGACCATCGTGTAATCTCCGGTGATGTCATACATCCGCCCGCCCAGCCAGACGCCCAGAAAGCTGCCGATCTGGTGGCTTAGAAACACGATGCCGTAGAGCGTACCCATGTAGCGCAGCCCATAGATATGCGCCACCAGACCCGAGGTCAGCGGCACCGTCGCCAGCCACAGGGCCCCCATCGAGGCGCTGAACAGCAGCACGGTCAGCGGCGTCATCGGAAGCATGATGAACAGCGCCGCGATGATCGTGCGCCCGGTGTAGATGCCCGCCAGCAGGTATTTCTTGGTGTATTTCTTGCCCAAGGCCCCTGCAAGGATCGACCCCATGATGTTGAACAGCCCGATCAGCGAAATCGCCACGGCGCCAAGGGTTGACGTGGTGGTGATGCCGATGGAGGCGAGCATACCGGAAGGATCAATCGCGCCGCATTTTTCGGCCACGAAAGCCGGGAAATGGGCGGTGATGAAGGCCAGTTGATAGCCGCAAGAAAAGAAACCCAGAAAGATCATGCTGAACGACGGGTCTTTGAAGGCGCGGATCAGGACGGTGCCAAGGCTTTCCTCCAGCTCTGCCTTCGACGCGACGACGGGGCTGCGCATGAAGGGCAAAACCATCAGCACTGCGATGATGGCCACGGCGAAGATCAGAAAGACGGTCTGCCAAGGGTACGACCGCAGCAGAAACTCGGCCACCGGGGCGCCGATGACCTGTCCGGCAGAGCCGGCGGCGGTGGCGATGCCAAGCGAGATGGAGCGGTTTTCGGCAGAGGTGGCGCGGCCGACGACCGCAAGGATCACGCCAAATCCGGTGCCGGCGATGCCGAAGCCGACCAGAATCTCCAGCATCTGATGGGCGGCGGGGGTGACGGCGAAAGAGGACAGGACCAGACCGGCGGCATAAAGGATGGCCCCAGCGATGATGGCCCGGCGGTCACCGAACTTTTCGGCCAACATGCCAAAGATCGGCTGACCGATGCCCCAAGCCAGGTTCTGAATGGCGATGGCCAGCGAAAACTCGGATCTGGGCCAGTTGAATTCGGCGGCGATGGGGATCTGGAACACCCCGAAGGACGCGCGGATGGCGAAACCGGTCATCAGGACAAGGCAGCCGGCGATCAATATCGGGGTGAAAAGTTTGGCCGATGCCATGGGGTGCCCCTTCGCACAATTTTGCGGCGACATTCCGCCTGCAGGTGGGGAAGGTCAAACCAAATCTTGTGATCGGCACAATCAAAACTTGGGCGCAGATCGGGCAAGCGTTGGCGGGCAAAGAATGGGCAGCGATCCGGCACATCCCCCCTGTAACTCTGCGCCGTCCCTGCGTACCCTAAGCGTCAAAGCGCTTTGGAGGGTCAGATGGCGGAATGGTGGCGGGGGGCGGTGACCTATCAGGTCTATCCAAGGTCGTTTCAGGACGACAATGGCGACGGAGTGGGCGATTTGCCGGGGATCACCCGGCGGCTGGGGCATATCGCGGATCTGGGGGTTGATGCGGTCTGGCTATCGCCATTCTTCACCTCGCCCATGTTGGACATGGGATATGATGTGGCCAATTATACCGATGTTGACCCGGTGTTCGGCACCTTGGCGGATTTCGATGCGCTGCTGGCGCGGGCGCATGATCTGGGGCTGAAGGTGATCATTGATCAGGTGCTGAACCATTCGTCCGATAAACATCCGTTCTTTGCGGAATCCCGTCAGGACCGCACCAATCCCAAGGCCGACTGGTATGTCTGGGCCGATCCAAAGCATGACGGCGGCCCGCCCAACAACTGGATTTCGGTGTTTGGCGGCAGTTGCTGGCAATGGGATGCGCGGCGCAAGCAGTATTACCTGCACAATTTCCTGACTCAGCAACCCGACTTCAATTTCCACAATCCCCAAGTTGTGGATTACATGGAAAGCGTGTTGCGGTTCTGGCTGGACCGGGGGGTGGACGGGTTCCGCTTTGACACGGTCAACTACTTTTTTCACGATCCCAAGCTGCGCGACAATCCGGCGGATTTCCGGGTGAAACCGGTGGCCGAGGGCAATCCCTATGCCATGCAGTACCACCTGTTCTCTAAAAACCAGCCCGAGAACCTAGGATGGATGGAGCGGATCCGGCGTGTGATGGACAGCTATGACAATCGCGCCACGGTCGGAGAGATGGGCGAAAACCACCACGCGATCCGCATGATGGGCGAGTACACCCAACCCGGGCGGTTGAACCAGTGCTATTCGTTTGAGCTGATGGGCTATGAGTTCTCGCCGGCGTTTTTTCGCGGCAAGGTCGAAGAGTTCTTCAAGGGCGCGCCGGACGGCTGGCCGATGTGGGCGTTTTCCAACCATGACGTTGTGCGCCATGTCAGCCGCTGGATGCCCCATGCGGTTGATCAGGATACGATGGCGAAACTTGCCGGGGCGATGTTGCTGTCCTTTGAGGGGTCGATTTGTCTGTGGCAGGGCGAGGAGTTGGGCCAGACCGACACCGCGCTGGTGTTTGAGGAATTGACCGATCCGCAGGGGATCAATTTCTGGCCCGAGCCGATAGGGCGCGACAACACGCGGACGCCGATGGTCTGGGATGGGTCGGCCAATGGCGGGTTCAGCACGGGCGTGCCGTGGTTGCCGGTGAAGCCGCCGCAGCTGGCGCGCAATGTGGCGGCGCAAGTGTTGCAGGCGGGGTCGGTGTTGCAGCACTACCGCGAGGTGCTTGCGTTCCGCCGCGACACTCCGGCGCTGGTGACGGGCAAGGGCCGGTTCCATGACGCGCCCGATCCGGTATTGGCCTTTACGCGCGGCGAGGGCGACGGGGCGGTGCTGTGTCTGTTCAATTTGGGGACCGAAGCCCGGGAGGTGCAGTTGACCGGCGCGCCGGTGCTGGTCGGGCCTTGCCTCGCGTCACTGGCGGGCGGGGTGATAAGCCTGCCGGGCAATGGCTGGGCCTGGGTGACGGGGGCTGGGATTTAGGGGCAACTGCTGTTTCCCCAATTTGATTTCAATCGAATTGGGTCGCGCCTGCCTGCCCCGGCAGGCGCGACAACGCGCCAGCCAGACAGGCGCGCCCCAATTCAGTGGAACGTCGGGACTGCTGAAAACCACTTGGCCACCGCCGTTCCGGCTTTGGCCAAGGGACCGGAAAACTCTCTCCCAGAGAGTTTCCTTTTCGGTCCCGAAAAAAGCGCCCCCTACCGCAACCGCAGCGCCAGTTGCGCTGATCGTCCTGCCGCGTCGATCACCGACAGCCGGGTGAAGCCGATACCTAGCCCGGTCAGCAGGGTCTCGCGGGCGCGCAGGCCGGTGACCAAAGGTGCGCCGTCGGCCATCAGGGTGAACGGCGCGGTGCCGCCCGACAGGCGGATCAAAAGCGCGCCGTTCAGCAGCTCTACCTCGGCGCCGGCGGGGGGGAAATCGAAACTCGGGCCCCCCAGCGCGGCATCAAAGGCGGCGGTGCGGGGGCGGAAATGGCGCAGGGGCTGCGGCAGGTCGGCATTGGCCGCCAGCAGGGTTTCCGGCGGGGCGGGGGGTTGCGGGGTCAGCCGGGGGGCGATCCGCGCGAATGCCTGAAACAGTACGGGCGCGGCCAGATCGGCCCCAAATGCACCGGGCACCGGGGTGCCATCGGGGCGGCCCAGCCAGACCCCCACCACATGCCGCCCGTCAAAGCCGATCGCCCAGGCATCGCGGTGGCCATAAGAGGTGCCGGTCTTGTAGGCCAGCCGGTTTTCGGGACTGCCGGGTGGGGGCGGCAGACCGGCAAGGATGTCGGACACCTGCCACGCGGCGGCGCTGGACAGGACGCGCTGACCTGCACCCGCCGGGCCGTCCATCTGCCAGCGCAGCGGCAGGGCAACGCCGCCTCGTCCCAGCATGGCATAAAGCTGCACCATGTCTTGCAGGGTCACGCCCATCCCGCCCAAGGCAATCGCCAGACCGGGCTTGCCGCTGCCGGGAATGGCATAGGTCACCCCCGCCCCGTCCAGCGCCTGCAACAGACGCGCGGGGCCAATGGCGTCGGTCAATTGCACAACCGGGATGTTCAGCGACAGTTGCAGCGCCTCACGCAGGCGCAGGGTGCCATGCATGGTCTTGTCAAAGTTCTGCGGCTGATAACCGTCGAAATTGACCGGGCGATCCTCGATCATGGTTTCGGGATGGGCGAGGCCCTGATCGAAAGCCAAGGCATAGACAAACGGTTTCAGCGTGGACCCCGGAGAGCGCAGGGCCGTGGTCATATCGACGAAACCCTGCCGCTGATCGGCCTGAAAGGCGGCAGAGCCGACCGAGGCCAAGATCTCTGCGCTTTGGTGATCCGCGACGACAATGGCGATTTGCAGGCGGTCGCCTTGGCCTTTGAGGGTCGTCAGGGCAAGGGATTCCAGCGTGCGTTGCAGGTCGATGTCCAGTGTCAGGGTCTGGATGGACTGGTCCGGCGCCGCGGCGCGGGCGCGGTCGGACAGATGCGGGGCCAGCGCGGGAAAGGGGCGGCGGGCGGTGGGGACAGGTTCTGACCGGGCTGCGGTGGCCTGTTCGGCGTCGATCAGCCCGTCGCGAAGCTGGCGGTCAATCACACGGTCGCGGGCGGCATGGGCGGCGTCGGGGTGACGGTCGGGGCGTCGGCGTTCGGGGCTTTGCGGGATGGCAACCAGAAGCGCCGCCTCGGACGGCGTCAGGCGACGGGGTTCCTTGCCCAGATAGGCCAGTGACGCGGCGCGCAGGCCTTCGATATTGCCGCCAAAGGGGGCGAGGGTCAGGTATAGATCAAGGATCTGATCCTTGGTCAGTCGCCGTTCCAGCGCCAGCGCAAGGCGGATCTGGCGCAGCTTCCCCTCCATCGCGCCGGTGCCGGAGCCTTCCAGCAGGCGGGCGACCTGCATAGTCAGGGTTGATCCGCCCGAAACAACGCGACCATTGCGCAGGGCTTGCCAGACGGCCCGCGCCAGCGACCGGGGATCAACCCCGGAATGGCTGCGAAAGCGCTTATCTTCATAGGCCAGAAGCGCCGCGATATAGCCGGGATCGACATCCGCCAGCGCCACATGCAGCCGCCATCGGCCATCGGTCACGGTGTAGGCGCGAAGAAGCTGGCCGTTGCGGTCAAGGATCTGGGCGCCAGTGGGCAGGACAAGCGCGGGCATTTCGGTGTCCGCAATCCACAGGTCAAAGCGGTCGCGCGAATAGGCCCCGGTCAGAAGGACAAGGGACAGGGCGAACAGCAGGACGGCAAAGCGGCGCATCGGTCAGGGACGCTGTTGCAAGGGGTGCGCGGACCGCCAGAGGGTGTCCCGGTCCGTGCATGGCCGAGGTCGTTTGAGTGCGTGGAAGGCGGAGCGGTCCACCCTATTCACCGATAATCAGCGTCCCGGTCTCGGACCTGCCGGTCAGATCGGGGCGGTACATGTCTTCGACAAAGGCCGCCGGGTGGTGAAAGCTGCCGGGACTGACGGCGCGCACGATATACGCCAGCCGGAAGGTGGCGTTGTCATAGCGGTCGATGGCGGCGAGAAAGCGGTCTTGGCGGAACTCGGTATGATTGGGGACCGCGTCCAGACCCAGCCAGTCCAGCGCGCCGACAGACCCGGCGCTGATCAGGTTGGGGTTGTCGATTTCCAAGCCGGCCGGCAGCGGGTCGGACACCATCAACCGCGCCTCGCCCCGGCCAAAGGGCGTCACTTCCAGCACGACGGCCAGACGGTCACCGGTGGTCAGGGTGTTCAGAGCGGCGGGTTGACCGTCTAGCGTGTAATAGCTGCGGGTGATGGTATATCCGGTGCCGCCGGCGGGTTCGGGCTGCATCGGCACGCCGATGGTGGTCAGGGTTATCGTGGTGTCCGCGCCGGTGTTTTTCACCAGAACCGGGGCGGTGGTGTCGGCGTCCAGCATCCGGACGAGCGGTCCAGTGGCGGGCGCGCCGTTCAGGGTGATGTCCGCCACCCCTGCCCCGTCGATCAGGGCATTGGCGGCCAGCAGGGTCCAGGTCGCCTCTTGCGTGGACAGGGCCCCGGCGGCGGTGATGCGGGTTGTCAAAGCCTCGGCATCGACGACCTGACTGCCCGCCTCGGTCGCCAAAGCCAGAACCGCGGCGGCGTCGCGGCGGTGGGTGCCATAATCGACGCGGAACAACTGTTCGGCATCCAGCGCGGGCAGGGCGTTCAGCGCGGCGGCAGCGCGGGCGAACATCGCATCCGCACGGGGTTGATCGCCGTAGCTGGCCAAGGCCGCGCCCAGTTGCGCCATGGCGGTGGGGGTGGCGAAAGCGTCACCCTTTACATCGGCATAGTAGCGCAGGTCACCCACAGCAGCGGCCCCTTCACGGGCCAGAACCATCAAGGCATAGGCAAGCGCCTCTCCTCCTTTGTCGAAATCGGCTTGATAGTTCACCTGATTTCGCAAGTTATCAAGGGCTTGGCGGAAGGCGGTGTCGGGCACGACAAAGCCACGGGCGCGGGCGCGGGACAGGAAATCGGTGACATAGGCATCCAGCCACATATCGCCGTCGCCCGGCCCCCAAAGGCCAAAAGCACCATTGGCCGACTGGTTGGTCAGCACCTCGGCCACGGCCTGTTCGATGCGTTGGCCGATGTCGGACCCACCGGGCAGGTCCAGGAGTTTGGCCACGTCCTCAAAATACAACAACGGCAGCGCCTTGGAGGTGATCTGTTCGGTGCAGCGATAGGGATAGGCGTCCAGCGCCTGCAATACGCCGGGGGCGTTCAGGCGGGCGATGGGGCCTATGGCCATGCTGGCGCGGGCGGTGCCGGGGATCAGATCGGCAAAGACCGAGGCGTCAAAGGTGAACTCTTGCCCCTTGGCAAGGTCCAGCCGTGAGACGCGCACGACCGGGGGATCGTTGACCATGACGGGCAGGGTCAGATCCTTGGTCAGCACCTTGCCGTCCGGGGTGGTCAGCCGCAGGGTGATCTTGTGCAGGCCTTCGGCGCTGGCGGTTAGCGGGATTTCAACACTCGCTTTGCCCAGATCGGCCAGATCCAGCCCCGACGGCACGGGGCCAAGGGTCAGGGCGGCGTCGGCGGTCACGTCAAGGCTCATCCGGCCAGACGGACCGGTGGCATGGACAATTTCGACCAAGATGCGGCTTTGGTCACCGGGGGCCAGAAAGCGCGGCAAAGAGGCCGTGACGACAACCGGATCACGGACCAGAACATCTTGCGACGCCTGACCCACGCCCTTGGCACTGTAGGCCACGGCCATCAGTTTGACCGTGCCGTTAAAGGCGGGCAGGTCAAAGGAGGTGCGGGCATAGCCATCGGGACCGACGGCAAGCGGGCCGATGAAATAGGCCACCAGTTCCTCGGTCGGGGGCGGGGATTGCAGGCGTGCCTGTTTGGCGGCGTCGCCGCCAGATCGGACAAGGCCCGCCTGTCCGGTCAGCCCGTCGATCAGGCGGCCATAAATGTCGCGCAGGCCGACGCCCAGCTTGCGCTGACCAAAGTAGTGGTCCTGCGGGTCAGGGGCGTCAAAGGCGGTCAGGTTCAGTATGCCCACATCGACGGCGGCAAGGGTGACAAAGGCGGAGTCGCCGGGGGCCACGCCGTCCACCTTGACCGCCACAGCCAGTGGGCCGCGCGGATCGGCGCTGGCGGGGGCTTCGATCGTGGTGGTAAGGGCGCGGTCACCGGGGGCGATTTTCGCATAGGCCAGGCCCAGCGCGCGGGCGGGATTGCGCCCCGCTTCCAGATCCATCGGCCGCAGCACCGTGGCGGTGACATAGACGCCCGCGCCCCATTCATCGGTGACCGGCAGGTCGATCAGATTTTCACCCATCGCAACCTCAACCGCTTTCATGGTGATCAAGCGGTTGGACAGGACGGTAATCAAGGCGGTGCCCGCCGCGCGCGGCACAAGGCGCAGTTTGGCAGTATCGCCGGGGGCATAGGCGGGCTGGTCGAGAGAAAGCTCCAGCGTGTCGGGGGTGCTTTCGGCCCCGGCGGGGGCGTACCATCCGGCGTAGAAGGTCAGCGACGAGGCCGCAGGGGAGCCTTCGGCGCGGTCAACGGCCAGTTCATATTCGCCCCATTCGACACGTCCGGCAATGTCGGTCGGGCTGTCGCCCAGCGACGCGGTGCCTTCGGCAACCGGGGTGCGGGTGGTCAGGGGTTGCCAGTTCCAGTTGCCGTCTTGAGAGTACCACTGATACTCCGTCTCGATCCGGGTCAGGGTCCATTTGACGGGCATGGCCATCGGTTGCAGATCGGTGCCGACACCAATCAGGGCAAACCGCGCCTCGGTGCCTTCGGCGGCGACATCGTCAAACAGCGGCTTGATGCCGATCATTGGCGCGGCAGGGGTCACGGCGCGGGTGATCTGGCGTTCCACCGGCCGACCGGAGCCTTCGGAGACGCGGATCGTGGCGCGCAGGTCCAAGGGCAGACCGGGGGTGTCGATCTGCGGCAGGGTCAGATCCAACACAGCCTGCCCGGTGGTAGCGGTGCGGGCCGTGGCGATGCTTTCGGTCGCAGAGGTGAAATCAGCGTCATGGCGGCCAAAGGTAAAGCCTTCAAACCCCGGCACGGTTTTGGCGGCGGAAAGGCGGACCTCTCCCTCGATTGCCAGATCAGCACCGGGGGCGCCGAAAAGGTATTTGGCGTCAAGGGTCAGTTGCGGGGTGTCGGTCAGGGTCAGCGGGCCGTCGGGCAGCGAGAGGGTGAAATCAATGCGTTCGGGCAGAAAATCCTCAACCAAGACAGTTTGTGAGGCGAGGGTTTCCCCCTTGGCATCGGCCATGATGTCCAAGGTCCAGGGGCCGCGCGGGGCCGAAGCGCCGATGGGCAGGGCAAAGACATGGCCGCCGGCGCCTTGATCGTCGATCAGTTGACGGGAGTATTCCACGCCGTCAGGGCGGCGCAGCACGGCGGTCAGGGGCAGGCCGATGATCGCGCGGGCGTCGGCATCGCGGGTCAGGGCGGTGGCGTGGATCGTCTCACCAGCGCGGTAAGCGCCGCGATCGGTGGTCAGGAACACATCAACGGGGGGCGCGGGTTCGCGACCCTCAACTCCACGGTCGGACAGGTCAAATTCGGGGTCGGTCAGCGACAAAAAGCCCAGATCCGCGACACCGTCGCGCGCCACGACCATGGCTGGGGCGGCGGCACCGGTGCCGCGCGTCAGGCCAAGGTCAAAGCGGGCATAGCCCTGATCATCGGTGGTGACGCTGCCAAGAACCTCGTTCGCGGTGCTAAGAAGGTCAACGGAAACGCCGGACTTGGCGGCGGCGGTGGCCAGGGAGCGGACGAAAACATGCAGGCCGTCAACGCCCGACAGCGTGGTCAGCCCCAGATCGGACAGGGCAAACCATTGCCAGGCCGCGGGCGACAGATAGGGATCGGCCCCCGGCACCTGCGCGCGCAGCACATAGATTCCTGCCGGTTGACCGGCCATGGCGTCATCCATCGGCAGGCGGGTGGTGATGTCGCGGTTGACGTCGAACGTCACTTCGGCCGTGCCGGCCCACAATTCCGCGCCGATCTGCGAGGCGAAATCATATTCCTGATAGTCCTGCATCGGCGCGCCAAAATAGCCGTTCTGCAAGGCGCGCAGCAGGTTGCGGTCGGTCACCTTGAACAGCGACAGGGCCAGCGTATCGGTGTTGACGGTTTCCACCGGCAGATTGGCCCCGCCCAAAGCGGGCAGCACATAGCCGCGCCCGGCAAAGCGCACCGCAGGCGCGCGGTCGCGGACGTAGGCGGTCAGCGTGACCGACTTGGCCAATGTCTGGCCATCGGCGGCGGGCAGACCTTCGCGCAGGGTCAGGGCATAGCGTTGGCCATGTTCGACCCCTGCCACGCACAATTGGCGGTAGCCATCCGAAGATACGGTCAGGCCGGGATCAGGAAGTTGAACAAAAGTGGAGTAATCCACGCCGGACGGCGCAAGATTTTCGGTGAAGGTCACGCAAATGCGCGGGCGTGCAGAATTGGATTGCACATCATTCGCTTCAACCCGGAACCCGTATTTGCCGATGGCGTCGTCCAGTGCCAGTGCGGTGTCGTCGCGCGGTTGCAGGCTTTGCGCCAGACGCAGCGCCTGCACCTTGTCGCGGCCCCGGCCCATCGCCTCGGCTGCGTCGCCAAGGGTGATCAGGATGCTGTGTTGCAGCCCCGGATCATCGGCGCGCAGATAGGCGTTCATCGCACCCTGAAAGGCAAGGTTCTGGAAATAGCCGGCATTGTTGGGATCGATGCCTGCGGCCAGCAGGACCAGCCGCGCAAATTCTGCCCAGTCAGCGGCAGAGTCGGACGCGTTGATCGCGGCACCGGCAAAGCGGAACGCGGCGTCGATGTCTCCGTTCGCTTCAGCCTCGCGGGCAGAGGTCATGTGTTCCTCGGCGGTCCAGCCGTTGGTGACGTAAGCGTTGGCCAGATCGCGGGCCTGCATCACCGTGCCGTCCAGATCCCACGACGGCAGGAAGGCCAGTTCGGCCCGGCGCGTCTGCGCCAGCGGTTCAGCCCCCGGCGCTGCTGTCAGCACAAAGCCCGACCAAGCCGGGACAAAGCTTTCACCCGGGCCGGGATTGGCTTTGGTAAAGCAGGCATTGGACTTGGCATTAAAGGTGAAGGCGGTGCAGGCCATGTTGGACAGGCAGGCCCGTTCGCAGGCATCCAAGGTGGTGTCGAAGATCGAGGCCAGATCACCGCCGGGCAGGTCGATATCCTGCGAAATCACCAAACGCCGTTCCGGGATCAGCGGGCCGTCTTGCGCCAAAACGGGGGCCGCAGCACCCAAAAGCGCAAGAACCGCAGTAACCGTCCGGGCAAAACGACGCATGTCCGCGCTCCTGAAAAAATGGGCTGAAATCTGGCGCAAGGTTCGCACGGGGCGACCAGTTCAGGCAAGGGCCGAACAGGGCGGGAGGGCGCGCCGGGCAAGAAATCACCGTTAACTTGGCATTCACCCCGATACCGCAAATTGAAGGCGAATCTGCAAGGCAAAGGGCCTTGCACTGGGTGATCGCAGAATGGATCTGGCAGAACGGCTGGCAAAGGAACGGCGCGGACGTTTGGCCGCCGAACGCTTGCTGGAGCATAAAAGCCGCGAGCTGTTTGCGGCCAATGAAAAGCTTTCGCTTCACGCCCGGTCGCTGTCAGACCAGATCGTGGAACAACGGCAGGTCACCCGTGAAGCGATTTCCGAGGCGCAAAGCCTTAAGGGCCAGAACCTGCAATTCGTCGACGATCTGGAACGGGCGCATACAACTGCGGTCATGGCAGAACGGCGGCTGTGGGATTCGATCAACACCATCGACGACGGGTTCGCGGTGTTCGATTCCCGGTTGCAACTGGTTGCGGCCAATCAGGCCTATGAGGAAACCTTCCGCGCCGCGGGCCTGAAGCTGGGGGTGACCTATGCGGCGCTGTTGGCAGGGATCGCAGGTCAGGGGCTGTTTCACCTGACCGGGGATCCCGGCGACTGGACTGGGCAGATGCTGGCGCGACTGGACCGCGACGTGATGGAGCCTGTCGATCTGCAACTGCGCAACGGCCAGTGGATGCGTCTGCAAGACCAGCGCGCGCGCGACGGCGATCTGGTTTGTCTGGCGCTGGATATCACGGAACAAAAACGCATCTGGGCGGCGGTTGAGGCCATTCCGGACGGGTTTGTCTTATTCGACAGGGAGGAACGTCTTTTGGCCTGCAATCAGCGCTACCGCGACCTGTACAGCGACACGGCACCAGCCATGGTGCCCGGCGCCAAGTTCGAAGATATCCTGCGCTATGGCCTGTCCAAGGGCCAGCATCTGGACGCCCTTGGCCGCGAGGAGGCCTGGCTGTCGGAGCGTCTGGCCCAGCACCGGGCGGGGAAAGGTCTGTGGGAACAGCAATTGTCGAATGGCCGCTGGATCCGGGCGCATGATCATCCCACGCCGGACGGCGGGCGGGTTGGTCTGCGCGTCGATTTCACCCATGAGCGCGAGCGTGAGGCCGATCTGTTGACCGCACGTGAGGCGGCAGAAGCGGCAAATCGGGCCAAATCGGCCTTTCTGGCGAATATGAGCCATGAGATCCGCACGCCGATGAACGGCGTGGTCGGCATGGCGGAACTGCTGTGTGACACCACGCTGACCGACGAACAGCGGCTGTTCGCGGAAACCATCCGCTCCTCGGGTGAGGCGTTGCTGGTGATCATCAATGATATCCTCGATTATTCCAAGATTGAGGCCGAACGTCTGACGCTGTATCCGGAACCCTTTGATCTGGAACGAACAATCCATGAAGTTGCGATGCTTTTGCAACCCCGAGCGCGCGAAAAGGGGCTGGATCTGATCATTGATTACGACATGTTCCTGCCGACGCGTTATGTCGGGGATCCCGGGCGGCTGCGGCAGGTTCTGACCAATCTGGTCGGCAATGCGGTGAAATTCACCGCCAAGGGGCATGTGCTGATCCGGGTGGTCGGGCTGGAATCCGACCCCGGAGAGCGGCAGTTGCACATCACGGTTGAAGATACCGGCATCGGCATCGCCGCCGAACATCTGGATCACATCTTTGGCGAGTTCAATCAGGTTGAAACCGCGTCGAACCGCAAGTTTGAAGGGACGGGACTTGGCCTTGCCATCACCCAGCGCCTGATTGAACGGATGAACGGCGCAGTCTGGGTTGATAGTGAGGCCGGGGTCGGGTCTTGTTTTGGGTTCCGATTGGCCCTGCCCGCCGCCGAGGATGAAGTTCCGGTCGTCGCCCCGGCCACGATCCGCCGGGCGCTGATCGTGGATGATCAATTCATCAACCGCACCATTCTGGAGCGGCAATTGGTGCCATGCGGCATCGAGGTGGTGCTGTGCCGGTCGGGACTGGAGGCGTTGCAAGTGCTGGACGGGGATCAGGACTTTGACGTGATGATCACCGATCATGTGATGCCGGATATGGACGGGCTGACGCTGGCGCGGCGCATGGCGGATCGGGGAATTGCGCTGCCGGTGGTTCTGTTGTCGTCACATCCGACGAAAGCAAGGGAGGAGGCGGGCGATCTGGTGCTGGCTGCGCTATTGCAAAAGCCGATCCTGCGCGCCGATCTGTACCGGCGTTTGCGTGGTTTGGCCGGGCCGGAGCCTGAGGTGGCGCAGGTGCCAGTCGCTCCGGTGGCGGTCGCCGCGCAAGCACGCCCGATGCGGGTTCTGGCGGCCGAGGACAACCGGACCAACCAGCTGGTGTTTCAGAAAATGGTGCGCGATCTGACAATTGATCTGGTTTTTGCCAACAACGGCCGCGAGGCGGTGGAGTTGTTCCAAAGCTTTCAGCCGGATCTGATCTTTATGGATATCTCGATGCCCGAAATGGACGGGCGAGAAGCCGCGTCGGCGATCCGCCTGCTAGAGAAAGACGGCAATCATGTGCCGATCGTCGCGCTGACCGCCCATGCGATGGACGGCGACAGTGACAGCATTCTGGCCGCCGGGATTGACCGCTACATGACCAAACCGCTGCGCAAGGTAGCGATCTTCGACACCTTGGCCGAATTCCGACCCGAGGCGACGCAAGCGTTGGACCCGCAACATCCGGACCGGGTGCAAATGGATTTGCAGCGCGGCGACCCGCATCCGGTGGCTTTGACGGGAACCTAAACCTCGTCGTGCAGAATGTGCAGAAAGGCTTCGCCAAAGCGTTCGACCTTTTGCGCGCCCATGCCTTGCACACGCTCCATCTCGGTCAGGTCGCGCGGTTTGCGGTCGGCCAGATGGGCCAAAGTGGAATGGGTGCAGGACAGGAACTTGCCAGTGCCATCGTGGCCGCGCGACAGGGCCAACTGCGCCTCGGCCAGACGGTCAAACAGGGCACCGGCCTGCCGCCCGGCCAGTTTCATCCGTGAGGGGTGAAGATCCGGCGCGGGTTGCCCGGTCAAAACCTCTAGAAACGCCTTGCCATAGGTATCCAGCTTTTTCGCGCCGATGCCGGTAATGCCCATCATCGCGTCCAGGGTCTGGGGGCGCCGTTCGGCCATCTCGATCAGGGTGCGGTCGGTAAAGATGATATAGGCGGGGACGGCAGCAGCCTCGGCCAAGGCGCGGCGTTTGGCCTTTAACGCGGACAAAAGGGCCGCGTCTTTTTCGGCCACCAGAGCCTTAACCACCGGGCCAGAGCGGGCCATCTCGACCGTATCGCTGCGAAAGGTGATGCGGGTCTCGCCGCGCAGCAGGGGGCGCGCCGCTTCGGTCATGCGGAAAGCGCCGGCGCGGGCCATGTCGGGGCGGATCAGATCGGCCCCCATCATCTGACGAAACACCGCTTGCCACTGCGCCTTGGACAGGTCTTTGCCGATGGCAAAGGTCGGCAGGGCGTCGTGGCTGCGTTCGCGCACCTTGTCGGTTACCTGACCGGTCAGGATGTCGATCAAATGCCCCGCGCCAAAACTTTCTCCGGTGCGCAGCATGGCCGACAGCGCCTTGCGCACGGCGTCAGTGGCGTCAAAGGTTTTGGCCGGATTGTCGCAGATGTCGCAATTACCGCAGGGGGCCGACTCCTCACCGAAATAGCCCAATAGGCGCTGACGGCGGCAGGCGATGGCCTCTGCCAGACCCAAAAGCGCGTTCAGGCGGGCGTGATCGGCCTCTTTGCGATCATCCGGGGCGGCGCCTTCGTCGATCTGGCTCCGACGCAGACGGATATCTTCGGCACCGTAAAGGGTCAGGGTTTCGGCAGGCGCGCCGTCGCGGCCCGAGCGGCCGATTTCCTGATAGTAGGATTCGATGGATTTGGGCAGATCGGCATGGGCCACCCAGCGGATGTCGGGTTTGTCGATGCCCATGCCAAAAGCCACGGTGGCGACGACGATCAGCCCATCCTCTTGCTGAAAGGCACGCTCCACCTCGCGGCGGCGATCCGAGTCGAGCCCGGCGTGATAGGCCAGTGAGGCATGGCCCGCCTCGCGCAGTGCCTGCGCCAGGGTTTCGGTCTTGGCGCGCGAGGCGCAATATACAATGCCCGACTGGCCCTTTCGGACGCGGGCGAAGGCCAGGATCTGATCGCGCGGGCTGGCTTTGGGGCCAAAGGCGAGGTGGATGTTGGGCCGGTCGAAACCGCGCAAAAAGCTGGCCGGGGTCTGCCCGCCGAACAACCGGGTGACAATCTCGGCGCGGGTTTCCTCATCCGCGGTGGCGGTGAAAGCGGCGACCGGCACGCCAAGCGCGCGGCGCAATTCCCCGATGCGCAGGTAATCGGGGCGGAAATCATGCCCCCATTGCGAGACGCAATGCGCCTCGTCCACCGCGATCATCGAGCAGTTGGCGCGGCGCAGTAGAGCGGTCGTGCCCGGATTGGACAGCCGTTCGGGGGCCATATACAGCAGCTTCAGGCTGCCATCGTCCAGGGCGGCAAACACCTCTTCGGTTTCGGCATCGGTATTGCCCGAGGTCAACGCCCCAGCCCCGACCCCAACTTCGCGCAGCGACTGCACCTGATCGCGCATAAGCGCAATCAAAGGTGAGATGACCACGGTGACGCCGGGACGCAGCAGAGCAGGCAATTGAAAACACAAGGATTTTCCGCCACCCGTCGGCATGATGGCCAAAGTATCATGGCCATCAAGGACGGAGGAGGCAATTTCCTCTTGTCCGGGGCGGAAGGCGGCGAAACCGAAAATCTCGGACAGAAGGCCGTGCATCGGGCCCATGTGAAGGCCTAAACGAAGGCGGCCATGTTGTTGAACAACACCACCCGCACCGCATAAAGGGCGAACAGCACCACCAGCGGCGCAAGATCAATGCCGCCCATGTTCGGAATAAAGCGGCGGACCCAGGCATAGACCGGGTTCAGAAGGCGATTCAGCCCGTACCAGATCTGCGCCACCAGCGGCTGACGCAGGTTCAGAACCTGAAAGTTGATCAGCCAGGACATGATGACATGGGCCAGAACGATCCATTTCGCGATGTCGATCAGGGCAACGAGGATCTGGAAAAGCGAGGTCATTGGCGGCTCCGATGAATTCCGGGATTAGGTAACCCGCCAAACGCGCAAGGGCAAGGGTCGCTGCCGCTGCGTCGCGGTTGACCTTTGCGTCTGGTGCTGGCAGCAGGGCGAAAGTGACCGGAGGCGTTGATGTATCCCTATTTTCGCATGTGGCATCAGTTGTGGAAGTACCGCAACGCGACGAAGCTGGGCCTGTTTGACACCCATGTCAGCACGCACCGCATCTGGCCCGTCGATCTGGACCCCTGGCGCGAGTTGAACAATGGTCGCACGTTGACCCTCTTCGATCTTGGGCGGATCCCGATGTCGGTGCGGATGGGCTTTGACCGGCTGGCGCGGGCCAAGGGCTGGGGCATCACCGTGGCGGGCAATTCGACGCGCTATCGCAAACGGGTGACGCTGTTTCAGGTCCTGACGCAGAAATGCCGGGTGCTGGGTTGGGATCACCGGTTCATCTATCTGGAGCAGTCGTTCTGGCGGCAGGATGACTGCACAGCGGCGATGGTATTGCGGTCGGCCTTTACCTCTAAATCGGGGTTGGTGGATCCGGCAGAGGTGGCGATTGCGCTAGGGCTGTCGCCGCAAAGCCCGCCTCTGCCCGACTGGGTGCAGGCTTGGATCGCGGCGGATGCGCAACGTCCCTGGCCGCCACAGATCTGACGCCTTTCGCTTGCCAGCGTGGGTCGTTTCAGGCTTCATCACCGCAAAAGCAGAACGGGGGGCGGGGATATGGCAACGCAGCGGCAGCGCATCTGGGGCTGGTGGTTCTTTGACTGGGCTTCGCAGCCCTATAACACCCTCCTGCTGACCTTCATTTTCGGACCCTATTTCGCCGAGGTCGCGCGCGGCTATTACATGGGCGCCGGGATGGAGGAGGAGGCGGCCAAGGCCGCCGCGCAGGCCTATTGGGGCTATGGGTTGACCATCGCCTCGATCATCATCGCAGTGTTTGCGCCAATTCTGGGGGCGATTGCCGATGGCACCGGGCGTCGTCTGGTCTGGGTCTGGTTCTTTTCGGCCTTCTACATCGTCGGGGCCTATGGCCTGTGGTGGGTCAGCCCCGGCGGCGAGGCCGATATGCTGACCTGGGCCATCGTGTTTTTCGGCATCGGCTTTATCGGGATGGAGTTTTCGACCATCTTCACCAATGCGCTGATGCCGACCCTGACCGACGGCGACGACATTGGTGCGATTTCGGGCAGCGGGTTCGCCTTTGGCTATCTGGGCGGGCTGCTGGCGTTGATCGTGATGCTGTGCCTGTTTGCGGAAAACGCCACGACCGGCAAGACCCTGATCGGTATCGACCCCTTGTTCGGGCTGGACCCCGAAGCGCGCGAAGGCACGCGGGCGGTGGGGCCGATCACCGCGATTTGGTTTGCGGTGTTCATGGTGCCGTTCTTTTTATGGGTCAAAGAACCGAAAATGCCGCGTGGCCGGATCAATATCGGCGCGGCTTTGGGCAGTCTGACGGCGCTGATCGCCAGCCTGCGCTACCGTAAATCACTGCTGTCTTATCTTTTGTCCTCGCTTGCCTACCGGGACGCGCTGAACGCGCTTTATGCCTTTGGTGGGGTGTATGCGTCGAATGTTCTGGACTGGTCGATCACTGCCATCGGGATTTTCGGCATTCTGGGCGGCGTCACGGCGATGATCGCATCCTGGATCGGCGGCAAGATGGATGCCAAATACGGGCCAAAGCCGGTGATCAAATGGTCGATCATTGTGCTGCTTCTGGTCTGTATCGTGATCGTGGGCCTTGACCGCAATGGACTTTGGGGGATGGCGCTGGACCCCGCTTCCAACACGCCGGATATCATTTTCTACATCTGCGGGGCGTTGATCGGGGCGGCGGGCGGACCATTGCAGGCGGCCAGCCGCACGCTGCTGGTGCGCCACACCACACCCGATCGCGCGACCGAGGCTTTTGGCCTTTTCGCGCTGTCCGGCAAAGTCGCCAGCTTTATCTCTCCACTTTTGATCGCCATCGTGTCTCAATACAGCCAATCGGCGCGCATCGGCATCTCTCCGGTGATCTTGCTGTTCCTGATCGGGTTAATCCTGTTAATCTGGGTCAAACCCAAAGGGGAGAGCGCCAAGTCATGATCCGCAACCTGGTGTTGGTGTTGGCCCTTCTGGCCCCGTTGCCGGCTTTGGCGCAAACGGCGGCAGAGTTGTTTGCGGCGCAGGATTTTCCGTCCCGTCAGGCGCCGATGCCGATTGGCACCTATGCCAAGGGCTGTGCTGCGGGGCTGGTAGAACTGCCGGAAACCGGGCCGACATGGCAGGCGATGCGCCTGTCGCGGCACCGCAACTTTGGCCAGCCGACCACGATCGCCTTTTTGCAGGATCTGTCGGCCTTTGCCGCGACGCAAAAGGGCTGGAATGGACTGTACATCGGGGACATTGGCAATCCGCGCGGCGGACCGATGGATTCGGGTCATGCCAGCCATCAGTTGGGGTTGGATGTGGACATCTGGCAGTTGCCCGCAAAACGGCTGAACCTGTCGGTGGCCGAACGTGAGGAAATCTCCTCTATCCCCGTTCGTTCGGCGGATCAGACCACGGTCACGCAGAACTGGACCCGGCAGAACTATGAAATCATGAAGGCCGCGGCATCCGATCCGCGGGTAGACCGGATATTCGTGGCGGCGGCGGTGAAAATTGAGATGTGTCGCACGGCCAAGGCATCGGACAAGAAGTGGTTGCAGAAAATCCGGCCCGAAGCCGGGCATGACACGCATTTTCATGTGCGGCTGAAATGCCCCAAAGGGGCCAGCCTGTGCAAAACGCAGACGCCAACTGTGTCGGAGTTGTCCAAAGGCGGTGATGGCTGTGATGACACGCTGATGTGGTGGGTGTCGGATGCCTATCTGCACCCCGAAAAGCTGCCAAAACCCAAGAATCCCGGGCCGCCGCCGGTGAAAAAGAAACATCCCCGCCAGTTCACCATGGCCGATCTGCCCCAGCAATGCGCCGCCGTTTTAGCCTCGGACTGATCGCGGCTTTAGGCCTGACGGGTCTGGTCTGGGCGCAGGATACAGCCCTGCCCGGACCTGGATTCGTCGGAAGTTTCAACCTGAAATCGCTGGGGGTCGAGGGGTTGTCGGCCCTGTGGCTGTCGCCGGACGGGTTGCGGGTGATGCTTCTGTCGGACCGCAGTTTTGGGGCGACGGGGCGGATCACACGGGGGGCGGACGGGCAGATCACGCAGGTCGATCTGGCCGATCCGATCCCCTTGCGCGGGCGCGACGGGCGGGAATTGCGGCGCGGCCAGATGGACAGCGAAGGCTTGGCCGTCGGTCCAACCGGTGAGGTTTTCATCTCGGTCGAAGGGCCGGCGCGGGTGTTCCGGTCGGCCAAACTGGGCGCGTCGCTGCAGCAGATCGGCCGTCCGCGCGACTTTGGCACCCTGCCCAGCAACGGATCGCTGGAGGCTTTGGCCATTGGACCGGACGGCACCCTGTACACCCTGCCCGAAACCGAAGCTACGGATCTGACACCGTTTCCGCTGTTCGCCTATCGGGACGGGCGGTGGATAACCATCGCGCAGGTGCTGCGAAGTGATGAGTTTCTGCCGGTGGCGGCGGATGTGGGGCCTGACGGGCAGCTGTATATCCTGTTCCGCAGTTTCAGCGCGCTGACCGGATTTTCCACGCTGCTGCAACGGTTTACCCTGACCAAGGCCGACCTTGGCCTGCCGGTAACCCTGATCAAAACCGGCCCAGGCACCCATGGCAATCTGGAAGGGCTGGCCGTCTGGCGCGACCCGAAAGGCCGTCTGACCGCCAGCATGGTCAGCGATGACAACGGGATTTTCCTGCAAAACGCCGAATTGGTTGAATATCACCTGCCCGATTGACCCCGATTGACAAGGGGCGCTGGGGCAGGCTATCCGCCCATCGGTCCCAATCCCGGGCCCAAGTCTCCGCGACCTTGTAAAAAACGGAAAACACATATGAAAAATCTTCTGCCTGGCATCCTTGCCATGGCCATCATCGTGGTGGCCTCTAACATCCTTGTGCAATATCCGATCGGCAATTGGCTGACCTGGGGGGCATTCACCTATCCGTTTGCGTTTCTGGTCAACGAGTTGGTGAACCGGTTTCAGGGTGTCGCCGCCGCGCGGCGCGTCGTTCTGGTTGGGTTCGCGGTCGGCCTGCTTTGCTCGGTCATCGGCACGCAGATCGTTGGAGAGTTCGGCCCGCTGGTCACAAAGCGGATCGCGCTGGCCTCGGGTCTGGCGTTTCTGGCCGGTCAGATGCTGGACGTAGCCTTGTTCAACCGCTTGCGCCAGCTGACCTGGTGGCGAGCGCCCTTTGCATCCGGGCTGGCGGGATCGACTCTCGACACCGCGATCTTCTTTCCGCTGGCCTTTTCGGCGGCCTTCATCTGGCTGGAACCGGGCAATGACGTGTCCTGGGCCACCGGTCCGGTGCCACTTTTGGGGGTCGGTCCGGTGGTGCCTTTGTGGGCATCCCTGGCCGTTGCGGACTGGGGCGTTAAAATTTTGGTCGATCTTTTTGCACTGATGCCCTTCCGCCTCGCCATCGCAAGATATGCTACAAAAACCGTGTAAAAAGTTTTGACAAACACAAAATCTGTGTCAACCTCTGATTATCGGCAACCATTTGAAAGGAGGTGATCCAGTGTCTAGAGTGATATTGGAGAGTTGTGTCGGGACAGTCATTTGGAGGGGTTTTTAAGGGCAATCCCTTGAAAGATCTTCAAAAGATTGGGCTACGGACCTAACTGGCCCATCTCCTAGGAACTCGGAAAGGGTCGCCGCTTACGGCGACCCTTTCTCTTTGGCCGCAGGGCAGGTATTTAGCGCCATGCTTTGGATCAACGACGCCCTTCACATTGCCGATTGGGAGCTTTCGGAAAGCTTCGTCCGATCCTCGGGGCCGGGCGGGCAGAATGTGAACAAGGTATCCACCGCCGTCGAATTGCGGTTTGAGGCGGACCGGTCGCCGCATCTGTCGGCAGCGGTCAAGACCCGGCTGAAAAAGCTTGCCGGACGGCGCTGGACGCTGGAAGGGACCTTGGTCTTGCAGGTCGAGGATACACGATCGCAGGCGCAGAACCGTGAAATCGCACGTGAACGGCTGGCCGATTTGATCCGCGCAGCGCTGGTGGTGCCCAAACGCCGGATCGCCACAAAACCCACGCTAGGCAGTCAACGCCGCCGCATCGCCGCCAAGGTGCAGCGCGGCGAGATCAAGGCCGGGCGCGGGCGGGTGGAGGAAGAGGAATGACCCTGCAGGATCTGGCGGTTGAGGCCGCGGCCCATTGGCAGGGCAGGCCCACAAGGATGATCCTGAACCGCGAGAATGCGGTGTTCGAAATGGAAATTCCCGGTGGGCGCGCGGCGCTGCGCCTGCACCGGATGGGCTATCAGAACGATGCCGCGATCGCGTCCGAGCTGTGGTGGTGCGCGGCTTTGGCGGCGGCGGGCGTGGCCGTTCCGGCGGCGCTGGCGGGCGATACGGGCCATCTGGTGACGCTGTCAAACGGCCGCAAAGCCTCGGCCATCGCTTGGGTCGAGGGGCAGGCGCTGGGGGCTGCGGACCGGCCCTTTGATGCGCCTCTGGCCGATATTCTGGATGTTCATCAACGGCTTGGCGCGCTTCTGCGCCACCTGCATACCGCCACCGATGCCCTTACTTTGCCGGCAACTTTCGTACGACCGCGCTGGGACATTCCCGGTCTGGTTGGCGAGACCCCGTTTTGGGGCCGCTTTTGGGAGCATCCCTTGGCCAGCCCGGCCCAGCGTCAAACCCTGATCCGCGCGCGAGAGTTCTTGCAGGACCGTCTGACCAGGTTTCGCGACGAAGGCGGCGATTTCGGCCTGATCCATGCCGATGTATTCCGTGAGAATATCCTTGTGAATGATCGTTCGCTTACGCTCATCGACTTTGACGACAGCGGCTTTGGATTTCGGCTGTATGATCTGGGCACGGTGCTGTCGCAAAACCTGTATGAACCCGCCTATGCGCAGATCCGCGATGCGCTGATGACCGGCTACGGAACCCAAGCGGTTGAAATGGTAGAAACTTTCACCCTCGCGCGCACCTGTGCTTCGGTGGGCTGGACCATGCCGCGGTTGGGGCCGGAGGATCCGATCCACCCGCGCCATCTGGCACGGGCCTGCATGTTGGCTGAACGGTTGTTCGGTTAAACCCGCAACGCCTGCGCGGTCTGGGTGCCCAAGTGAAAAACCCGCTTGTAACGTTCAATCTCTGACGCCGGGCCCATGGCCTTGTTCGGATTGTCCGACAGTTTGACCGTTGGCCGCCCGTTGGCCGAGACCGCTTTGCAGACCAGCGAAAACGGCGCCAGTCGGTCATCGGCGACCAAGCCATTGAAATCATTTGTCAGCATCGTCCCCCAACCGAAAGACACCTTGACCCGACCGCTGAACCGGGCTGACAGAGCCTCAATCTCGGGGACGTCCAGACCGTCGGAAAAGATCACCAGCTTTTTGGTCGGATCCTCACCGCGTTCCTTCCACCAGCGGATCGCAATTTCCGCCCCGGTCGCGGCATCGCCGGAATCGATGCGGATCCCGGTCCAGGACGCCAACCAATCGGGCGCGTTGCGCAAAAAGCCTTCGGTGCCATAGGTGTCCGGCAGCATGATGCGCAGATTGCCATCATGCTCTTCGTGCCAGTCGGCCAGAACCTGATAGGGGGCCACGGCCAGTTCGGCGTCGGAGTTGGCCAGCGCGGAATAGACCATCGGAAGTTCATGGGCATTGGTGCCGATCGCTTCGATGTCGCGGCGCATGGCGATGCGGCAATTCGACGTGCCGGTGAAATTCGCGCCCAGCCCTTCCTGCATGGCCTGAACGCACCAATCCTGCCACATGAATCCATGCCGGCGGCGCGTGCCGAAATCCGCGATGCGCAGGTCAGGAACCGCGCGCAGACGTTCGATCTTTTCCCACAGCTTGGCCATGGCGCGGGCGTACAGCACCTGAAGTTCAAACTTGCCCATTTCGCGCAGCACGGCGCGGCTGCGCAGTTCCATCAGCACCGCAAGTGCGGGAATTTCCCACAGCATCACCTCGGGCCAGCTGCCTTCAAAGGTCAGTTCAAACTGACCGTCGCGCTTTTCAAGGTGGTAGGGCGGCAGACGCAGACCTTCAAACCACTCCATGAAGTCAGAGCGAAACATCTGGCGTTTGCCGTAAAAAGTATTGCCGCGCAGCCAGGTGCTTTCGCCCCGCGTCAGAGAAAGGGAGCGGACATGATCCAGCTGCTCTCGCAGTTCGCCTTCGTCAATCAACTCGGCAAGGCGGACCTTGGTGGAGCGGTTGATCAGGCTGAAGGTCACTTGCGTGTCAGGTTTGTTGCGAAAAATAGACTGGCACATCAGCAACTTGTAAAAATCGGTGTCGATCAGGGACCGAACGATCGGATCGATCTTCCAGTTGTGATTATAGACCCGCGTGGCGATATCTACCATGGACCGTCCCCCTTTTGACCCTTTCTAGAACGGGCGGGCGGGCGTGAAAACCGGTTTTGTGACCGGGGGCGGGGAATCTTGGGTGGGCAGGTCGGCAGGATCGGGGGGTGGCGGGGCCATATGGTCGGCAATGGCTTGTAACAATTCCTCACGTCGAAGGGGTTTGACAAGGAAACCATCGAAGCCCGCTCGAAGACAAGCCTCTCGATCCTCCAGATGGCTGGAGGCGGTCAGAGCAAGGATGGGGCAGCGCGGCAGCGCATCCTTTGCCTCATGCAAGCGGATTTCGCGGGTGGCGGTCAAGCCGTCCATCACCGGCATCGACACATCCATCAAGATCAGATCCGGCGTCTGATCGCGCCAGGCCTGCACGGCGGACAGGCCGTCGGCGGCTTCGATCACCTTGGCGACCTGACCCGTCAGCACCTTGCGCAGGATCATCATGTTGGTGCGGTTATCCTCGGCCACAAGAATCCGCAGGCCGGCGGTTTTCGTCAGAGTGGTCGGCAGCGATTGACCATCGGCTTTGGGCGGCGGTGCGACAGGCAGCGGCAGGGACAGCCGGAAACATGATCCGGCCCCGGACTGACTTTCGACCGTGATCGCGCCGCCCATCTGTTGCGCCAGCATGGCTGAGATGGTCAGCCCCAGTCCGGTGCCGCCAAAGCGACGAGAGATGGAATCGTCAGCCTGGGTAAAGCTGTCGAAAATCGTCGTCAGTCGGTCCGGGGCGATGCCGATGCCGGTGTCTGTCACGCGAAAGGCCAAACCCTCGTCCTGCGCGGCAATATCCACCGTGACGCCGCCAGTTTCGGTGAATTTCAACGCGTTGCCGATCAGGTTGATCAGGATCTGGCGCAATTTGCCCTGATCGCCGCGCACATGAGTCTCTGTCAGATCCGGGTCCAGATGCAGCGACAGATCCAGCCCTTTGGCCCGTGCCGCGGGGTGCAAAAGACGCAAGACCCCGTCCACCGTGGCGCGCAGATCAAAGGGCAGATCTTCGGGCGTGATCTTGCCCGATTGCAGTTTCGACAGGTCCAGAATGTCATTGATCATGCGCAACAACGCGCGTCCCGATTCCAGAACCGTATCGACATAAAGGCGCTGGGTGGCGGTCAGGCGGGTTTCGGCCAAAAGCTGCGTCACGCCGATCACGCCATTCATCGGCGTGCGAATCTCATGGCTCATATTCGCGAGGAAGCGGGATTTGGCCAGTGCCGCCGCCTCGGCCGCTTCGCGGGCGCGGGCAAGATCAGTCTCTCGCGCCTTGGCTTCGGTAATCTCACGCTCAATCGCCAAGGTGACCACCAGGTGTCCTTGATCATCCAGGATCGGAATGATTGAAGTATCGACCCAATAGCCCTGCCCTTCGCGGCCCCGGTTAAAGATCTCAACCCGGATGGCGGATTGGTCGCGCCGAGCTGCCGCCAGTTTTTCCAGAGTTTCGGCCGAGGTTTCGGCGGCGTTCAGCAGTTCGCCGGGGTGGTGGCCGATGGCCTGTTCGGCGGTAAAACCGGTGATGCGGGTAAACGCCTCATTCACCCACACGTAATGGTTGTCGGCGTCCAGAAAAACGATGGCGTCATTGGCATGGCGGGCGGCAAGGGCCAGCCTTTGGTTCATCACGCCGCTGCGCGCCAAATCCTCTTTGGACAGGCGTAAATCGGCGTTGCGTTCGGCCATAGCGCGTTCAAGGCCCTGCTGTTTGGCAAAGGCGCGGTCGATCTGGCGGACGAACATCGTGGAGGTGAGGGCAAGCATCACCACCGCTGCGGCAAAGAAATAGGCGCCGCCGTCGGTAGCGTGGGGTGCGATCATCTGTGCCCCCAGCAAGATCCCGGCCCCCAACCCAGCCAAGGCCAGTTTCACATCAGTCCCCGCGCGGAAATAGGGGCGCACCAAGGCGGCGTTGATCGTGACCCCGGTCAGGAAAGCCGCGATGAAAACCCCCATTTCAGGTGTCGGAGAGGCGAGGTAGCACAGCATCAGGGCCACAAGCAGCGTTGAAATCTGGATGGCCCCGGTGATCGCCGCCAGATGCCGGTGCGATGGCAGCAGACCGTGATGCCCGGCCTTTTGGGTCAGTTGCCGCAGGGTCCAGCAATCCAGCACCTCACCCCCAAGGATCAGGGCGGCGATGGTCAGGCCCAGTCCGGGTGCCAAAACCACGGCAACAACGCTGGCCCCCAACAGGCCCAAAACCTGACGGTTCCAGAAGTGGCGTAACCGGCCTTGCGCATAGCGCAGGAACAGACCGCCCGCAGAATTCTGCGCCTGAAATACGGCAAGATCATCGGTCGGATGCGCGGCGTCCAAGTGGCGGCCCCCAAGGCTGCGTGGGTTGACCCCCTCAGGCTTACGGACGCCGGGTTAAGGAATGCTGAACCTAAGCCACCAGCGTCACACCAGCGTCGCGCATTTTGTCCTTGGCTGCAGCCAGAGATCCGCCGATGTCGATCCCGCGGGTACAGGCAAGAAGCACCCGCGTTTCAAAGCCCAGCCGGACGGCATCCAGCGCGGAATAAGCCACGCAGTAATCGGTCGCCAGACCCACCAGCGTCACCGAGGTGATCCCGCGCGTCGTCAGATATCCCGGCAGGCCGGTTCCGGTGCGGTGGTCATTTTCAAAAAACGCCGAATAGCTGTCGATACCGGCGCGAAAGCCTTTGCGCAGGATCAATTCTGCCGCGTCCACCCGCAGATCGGGGTGAAACTCGGCACCCGGCGTGCCTTGGATGCAATGGTCGGGCCACAGGGTTTGCGGGCCGTAGGACAGTTGAATCTGACTATAGGGGGCTGCCCCGGGGTGCTGGCTGACGAAAGAGGAATGATCGGCGGGATGCCAGTCTTGGGTAAAGATCACCGCGCCGAAATCGCCCAGCATGGCGTTGACGCGGGGGATGATCAGATCGCCATCGGTCACGGCCAGCGCGCCCCCGGGGCAGAAATCGTTCTGGATGTCGACAACGATGAGGGCGGTGTTGGATTTGGGCATCAAAGCCTCCTACGGGTTGACCTTGCGTAGGAAACCGGTGGCGGAAGGTCAAGTTCCGTCTCTTTTCGGGCGCGTGATGATCGGCTATAGCGCGCTGATGATCATCGTCGCCGCGCTTTATCACTTTACCCGCTTTGCCGACCCGGCCGCGTTGCGCGGGCCGTTGCTGGATCTGGCACGGGCGCAGGGCATCAAGGGCAGTCTGTTGCTGGCACCCGAAGGCATCAACGGCACCATTGCGGGATCGCGCGCGGGGATCGACGCAGTGCTGGCGCATTTGCGCGCGCTACCCGGCTGCGGTGATCTGGAGTGGAAGGAAGCCCAGGCCGAAACCCCGCCCTTTGGCCGGATGAAGGTGCGTTTGAAGCGCGAGATCGTCACCATGGGTCAGCCCGACATCGACCCGCGCGCGCGGGTCGGGCATTACGTGGACCCCGCCGACTGGAACGCGCTGATCAGCGCGCCGGATGTGGCGGTGATCGACACGCGCAACGATTACGAGGTGGCAATCGGTTCGTTTGCGGGCGCGGTGGACCCTGAAACAGCGTCTTTTGGTGAGTTCCCCGCCTGGTGGGAGGCGAACAAGGACCGTTTCCACAACAAGCGGATCGCGATGTTTTGCACCGGGGGGATCCGCTGCGAGAAGTCGACAAATTACCTGCTTGGGCAGGGGGTTGCCGAAGTTTTTCATCTGAAGGGCGGTATCCTGAAATATCTGGAGGAGGTGCCGCAATCCGACAGCCTGTGGGAAGGCGCCTGCTTTGTCTTTGATGAGAGGGTGTCGGTGAGCCACGGATTGACCCCCGGGCCGCATCAGTTCTGCCGCGCCTGCCGCCGCCCGCTGCTTCCCGAGGAAAAGGCCCATGCCCTGTATGAAGAGGGTGTGTCTTGCGCCCATTGCCACGCAGTGACCAGCGAGGCCGACAAGGCGCGCTACCGCGAGCGGCAAAAGCAGATGAAACTGGCCGAGGCGCGCGGCGTAGGACATCTGGGAAGCTAAGGGCTAATGGTTTAGCCGGGCCTGCACCGCCGGGGATTGCAATTCGCGCCCGGCGTGGGTGCCGATCCAGCGCGTTGGTTTGTCGGCGCTGGCGGCAAGCGATTTCGCAAAGGCGATGGCGGCGATGTTCAGGGCGCGGTTGCGCTTTCCGGTGGCGCGCAGGGCCATGCCGATGGCCTTGGCCACCAAGGGGCGCGGGTCGGCGGCGACGGCCTGCATCAGCGGAAAGGTGGCGGTAAAAGCCGTGTCGGGGGCGGATTTATCATGCACCGACAGCGCCCAGATCAGGGCAAAGGCGGCACGGCGGATGAACTCCGCCTGCTGGGGCGCCCAAAGCGCCGGCCGCGTCCAGGCATCAGGTGTGCGGTCCAGCAGGTGGAAACAAGCGGTGTCGCAGATCGCCCAACTGGTGAAGCCTGTCGCCCAAACGTAGGATTGCGCGGCGGTCATGCGGGCGGGGTCGGCCAGAAAGATGGCTATAGTTTGCGCCTCATATGCGCCGTGATCCCATAGGGTCAGTGCCAGATCGTGATCTTTGCCGATGCTTTTGGCATAGGTTTGCAGCACCCCCATCGGCACGCCGAAAGCCCCAGCGCTGGGAATGCCGTAGCGGGCCATATC
>JANNBI010000094.1:0-4092 GCA_031385345.1 Paracoccaceae bacterium
CCGCCATAGGTCAGCGTGATCAGACTGCCGCCGTTTGGCATCATTTCCGACGCGCGCCGCGCCACGTCGATGAAGGAAAAGCACGAAATCGCCAGCGAATTGGTGAAATTCCCCCGGCTGGTGTTGATGAAGCGGCCCGTCAACTCGTTCTTGTCGGAAAAGGCGATGGCGTGGATCAGGAAATCCATCGTGCCCCAGCGGTCCTTTAACGTGGCAAAGCAGGCGTCAAGGCTGTCGTCATTGGTCACATCGACATCAACCAGAAAATCCGACCCGACGCTGGCCGCCAGCGGTTCGACCCGCTTGCCAAAGGCATCCCCCTGATAGGAAAACGCCAGCTCCGCCCCTTCCGCAGCCAGGGCCTTGGCGATCCCCCAGGCAATGGACCTTTCGTTCGCGACGCCCATCACCAGCCCGCGTTTGCCCGTCATCAGATCGGCCATTTGGACACCTTATCCTTGATATTTGCTCATGACCAAGGTGGCATTGGTGCCGCCAAAGCCAAAGGAATTGGACAGAACCGAGTCCAGCGCGACGTTCTCGCGCAGGGTGGTGACAATCTCGGACGCATCAAGGGCCGGGTCCAGCGTGGTGATATTGGCCGAGGCGGTGATGAAATTCCCCTGCATCATCAGCAGGCTATAAATTGCCTCATGCACGCCTGTCGCGCCCAGCGAATGCCCGGTCAGCGATTTGGTGGACGATACCGGCGGCGTCGTGCCACGTCCGAAAACCCGGCGCACGGCCTCCATCTCGGTCACGTCGCCGACCACGGTCGAGGTGCCATGTGAGTTGATGTAATCAATATGCCGCCCCTCGGGCAGGGTGGCGACCGCCAGCCGCATCGACCGTTCGCCGCCTTCGCCTGACGGCGCAACCATGTCGTGACCGTCCGAGGTGGCCCCATATCCGGTGACTTCGCCGTAAATCTTGGCACCGCGCGCCAAAGCGTGCGACAATTCTTCCAGCACCACAACACCGCCGCCGCCCGCAATCACGAACCCGTCGCGTGTGGCGTCATAGGCGCGCGCCGCTGTGGTGGGTGTGTCGTTGTATTTGCTGCTCATCGCGCCCATGGCGTCGAACAGGCAGGACAGGGTCCAGTCCAACTCTTCGCCGCCGCCCGCAAATACGATATCCTGCTTGCCCATCTGGATTTGTTCGACCCCGTTGCCGATGCAATGGGCGCTGGTGGAACAGGCCGAGGTGATCGAATAATTCACGCCCTTGATCTTGAACGGGGTGGCAAGGCAGGCGGAATTGGTGCTGCTCATGCAGCGCGTGACCATGAAGGGCCCCATCTTTTTCGGCGCGCCCTTGTTGATCACCGCATCAAAAGCGGCAAAGAAGTTGGAGGTGGACGGCCCGCCCGACCCCATGATCAGACCGGACCGTTCGTTGGACACATCGCTGTCCTCCAACCCGGAATCCGCAATCGCCTGTTTCATCGCCAAAAAGTTATAGGCCGCCCCCGGTCCCATGAACCGCAGGTCGCGCTTGTCGATGTGATCTTCCAGTACGATCTGCGGCATGCCGTGGACCTGGCTGCGAAAGCCGTGTTCGGCATAGTCCGGGGCGAAAACGATGCCGGATTTGCCGGCGCGCAGGCTGGCTTCAACCTCGGTGGCGTTGTTGCCGATGGACGAGATGATGCCGATACCGGTGATGACGACGCGACGCATGGTGCCTCCCTTGGTGCTCGGCCCCTGTTTACGGCACAGGGGGGCAGGGGGCAAGGGGAGGGGGGGACGTCAGGCCGCATCCCTTGCCATGCTGTCGATCAGGTCGCGAAAGCTTTTCGGATAACCTTCCTTCGCCGCATCCCAGCTTTTGCCAAAGCCGGGGTGAATCAGATGTGCGCGGATGGCGTTGACATAGGCCTCCCAGGTTTCGTCATCGATCAGGCGTTCCTGAAACTGGACAAAGCCGCTGTAGCCCAAGGACATGTAAGAGCCGACAATCTTGTCGAACCGGAACATGTCCTCTTCGGTAAGCGCCGATCGGTCGCGGCGGCCGCGAATGAAAAGGTCGGCGTTATCGACAAGCAAGCCAAAAACATCGCGCTCAAGGCTCATCAGGGACTGGACGGTCGCACCTTCGATGGCCTGAGCGCTGCGGCGGACTTCATAGATCAGAAAAACCACCGAAATTATGACACCAAGACCCCCAAGGGCCGAGGAAACTGCCGAAATTGCGTCCCAGTTCCACCCCGTCATGCCGTCCCCCCGTCAGCGCGGCACAAAGCGCCCTCAACTCTCGCTCAGCGCCACCTTCATGTCCTTGACGATATAAATCACCTCACCGTCGGCCTCCACGATCCCATCGGCCACGCCCATGGTCAGACGCCGCGTCGTCAGCGCCTTGGTGAAATCCACCTTGTAGGTCAGCATCTTGCGGTCGGGGCGCACCATTCCGGTCAGCTTGACCTCGCCCACACCCAGCGCATATCCGCGCCCCAGCCAGCCGCGCCAGCCAAGGTTGAACCCGGTCAACTGCCACAGACCGTCCAGCCCCAGACAGCCCGGCATGATCGGATTGCCGGGAAAGTGGCAGTCGAAAAACCACAGGTCGGGCGTGATGTCGAATTCGGCAACGACATGGCCCTTGCCGTGCAGGCCCCCGTCCTCGGATATTTCGGTGATGCGGTCCATCATCAGCATGGGGGGGGCGGGCAATTGCGCATTGCCCGGGCCGAACAACTCGCCTCGCGCGCATTTCAGAAGGTCGTCTTTGTTGAAACTCGACGGAAAGATACCCATACCCGACCACGCTCCCCCTTGGCTTTGCCCCTGTGTCGTACCAGAGGCGGGGCGGGGGAGGCAAGGGCGGGGCCAGAACCTGGCCCCGTCGCGCAACCGACCTCAAGCCTGCTTCACTTGCCCCCCAAATCCCGCCCACCGATTTGTGTTTGATACCGGACCCGCTTCGCTGATATAGAACGGCAGTCCCTTAACGCAGGTCGCGCATCTTGACCCAGCTACGCACGGCAACTTGGCTATCAGACGGCGGTCTGCGCCCCACGCGGCAGCGGCTGGCCTTGGCCGCGCTGTTGGTGGGCGATGGCCAAAACCGTCATGTCACCGCCGAGGGGCTGTTTGCCGCGGCGGCGGCGGCGGGCGAAAAGGTCAGCCTTGCCACGGTCTACAACACCCTGCGCGCCTTTTGCGATGCCGGACTGATGAACGAGATCGTTGTCGACGGCGCGCGCAGCTATTTCGACACAAGGATGGATGATCACCCACATTTTTATTGGGAAGACAGCCATACCCTGACCGACGCCCCCGCTGATGATCTGACCATCGCCTCGCTGCCTGCCGCGCCGCTGGGGATGGAGATTTCGCGCGTCGATGTCGTGATCCGGCTGAAGCGCGCATAACTCGTCCGGCCCAGAAAGCAAAACGGCCGGACCTTTCGGTCCGGCCTTGTTACTGGTTAATTCCGAAAGCGGGTGCGCAACCAGGTCGCCTTACTTGGGCACCAGCACCGTGTTGACCACATGGATCACGCCATTGGACTGCATCACGTCCGCAATGGTGACCTGACCGACAGTGCCGGATTCGTCATAGACATAGATGACGCCGTTCTTGACCTTGGCCGACAAAGCGTCGCCGGACAGTGTCACCATGTTGAAATAACCATCGCTGGACCGCTGCGCCTTGGCGGCAATGTCAGCCATCGAGAAGTTTCCAGCCACGACATGGGCGGTCAGGATCTTGGTCAGGGTCGCCTTGTTTTCCGGCTTCAGCAGGGTTTCAACCGTGCCAGCGGGCAGGGCGGCAAAAGCGTCATTGACCGGGGCGAAAACGGTAAAGGGACCAGCACCCATCAGCGCATCAACCAGACCGGCTGCGGTCACGGCGGCGACCAGCGTGGTGTGATCCTTCGAGTTCACGGCATTCTCGACGATGTTCTTCGTCTCGAACATTGCAGCGCCACCCACCATCGGGTTTTCGGCAAAAGCAGGGGCTGCCAGAAAGGCAAGGGACAAAAGCAAAGCGGCGGATTTCATGAACCATCTCCTGTGATCAGCCCGGACCATCCGTGCTGTTACAGGCCAAACGGGGCGGCAAGGCGGGAAGTTTCAGAACCGGC
>JANNBI010000112.1:0-2594 GCA_031385345.1 Paracoccaceae bacterium
TGCGGTCGAACTTGGCGGACAGGGAAAATTCCGCCGAGGGATCAATGTCCATGCCCCAGACCCGGTTGCAAATGAACCGCCTTATGGTCACAAGCACATGGCGCAGCCCCTTCAGGCGGTTCAATCCCCGGCGACGAGCCTTTTGCGGCGCAGTCGGGGCAGGTGATATGGTCATGGGGTTGCTTTCCTTGCACCAACAGCCAGATTGACCAGAGGGGCCAATGTGGTGGGTCAGTTTTGGTGGGGCCAGTTTGTCTGGCAAGATTTTTGGACGAGATTAGCCGCTGCTTTGGATCTGAGCAAGGCAGCAGGGATTTTAGAGCGGTGTTGGTTTGGTAGGGGGTGATAGATGCGGATGACAACCGGGGAGAACGGCGTGACGATTGGAAGTGCGGCGGGACGTGATGTGCGGGCGGCTTTGGCCTGTGGCACGGGATGGAAATCTGGGATCGGCTCCGGTCTGGCCGGGGGGGTGATCCCGTCTTTGATGATCCCCGCCGTCATCGCTCTCGCCGTCCTGACCCTGCCCGGGACCGCCCTGGCCCAGGAGGTCACCGCGATCGACAGTCCCGAAGCCCTGGCAGACGCCCTGGCGGGCGCGCTGGCAGACTCCGGGACCGATCCCGCCACCGGCGTGGTTCTGGAACTGGCCGGCGGTGATTACGGCGCGTTGGTGCTGAAAGACATCACCGGGGCCGAGGGCGCGCCCCTGACCCTGCGCTCGGCCGATGCCGCCGATCCGGCGGTGTTTTCCACCCTGCTGGTGCAAAGCGCCAGCCATGTGCTGCTGCAAGGCCTGCGCTTTGACTATACCTTTGCCCCCGAAGATGAACCGCATCTGCGCCCGTTTCAGGTGGTGGGATCGTCGGACATCACGCTGAAGGGCAATCTCTTTGACGGCGACATCACCTCTGGCGCTGCCGACGGCGATTACCCCACCGCCTTTGGCCTGACCCTGCGCGGCGTGACCGGTGCTGTGGTCGAGGACAACGAGGTCCGGGATTTTTACCGCGGCATGGTGATCTCGGAAAGCCAGGATGTGCAGGTCACGGGCAATGATCTGCATGGTCTGCGCATGGACGGGATGAACTTTTCCGAGGTGCAGCGCGTGCGCATCGAGGCCAATCATATCCATGATTTCAACCGCGCGCCCAATTCGGCCGATCATGCCGATATGATCCAGTTCTGGACCAATGGCACCAAATCCCCCAGCACCGATATCCTGATCAAGGACAATCTGCTGAACTCGGGCGCGGGGCTGTGGACCCAGTCGATCTTTATGCGCAACGATATGGTGGACACCGGAAAATCCGGGGCCGAGATGTTTTACCGCAATGTCACCATCGAGGGCAATGCGATCATCAATGCCCATCTGCATGGCATCACCATGGGCGAAACCGCCGGGCTGGTGATCCGCAACAATTCGGTGCTGCGCAATGCGCGCTCGGAAGGCGAGGCGGATAATCCGGTGCTGTGGATCCCGCAGATCCGCATCGCCCCGACCTCGACCGAGGTGGTGATAGAGCGCAATGTCACCAGCAAGATCGTCGGCTACGAGACCCAAGGCGACTGGACCGTGGCGGGCAATCTGGATGTGCAGGACCGCTTTCCCGGCCAGCCGGGGTTTTATGATCAGGTCTTTGTCGCGGCGCGGTCGGGCGATCCGTCCAATCTGGGCAGCTTTGCCCCGCTGGCGGGCGGACCTTTGGACGGCACCGGGATCGGCTCGGCGCTGCTGGGCGGCGGGCAGACCAGCCTGTCGGGCCAAGGCCCCTCAGCGGTGATCCGGGTGGTGGCTGACACCTCGCAAAGCAACCGTTTCCGCTTTGAAGCCCGCAGTTCGGCCCTGCCCGAGGGGGTCACACCCCAGCAGATCACCGCGGACTGGACCTTTGGCGACGGGGCAAGCGGCACCGGCGCCGAGGTCGAACATGTCTATGCCGCCACCGGCCCCTATCAGGTGGCGCTGACCCTGACCCTGCCCGATGGCAGCCGGATCAAATCCCAGACCGAGGTCACGATTCAAAGTGCGGAAACCCTGCGCTTTGATCCGGCCGTCGGGGTTTTCACGTCCTTTGCCGGGCGCGACCCGGTCGAGGTGCCGGATCTGAACCTGGGCAATGGCCCGGCGATCCTGGGCCAGGGCGTGGCACCGATCATCATCCCGCCACCGCTGATGGCGCCCTTCTATGATGCCGAGGATTTCCGGATGGAATTGCGGCTGCGCGGTGTGGCCACGTATAAGGCAGCGGGCGAGATCCTGCGCATCCACCAAAGCCTGTTGGTCAATGTGACCGAACGCGGCACGCTGGAGGTGCATTTCACCACCGCGACCTCGGCGCTGCTGAAGATCAAAACCGCGCCGCTGCGGGTCTTCGGCACCGACTGGATCGATCTGACCCTGGCCTATTCGGCGCGCTCGGGGGTCTTTGTGGTGCGGGCCAACGGCATCGAGATTGGCAAGGGCAAGACCGCCGGCAAGACCCGCCCGCAAGAGCATTGGGGCCTGTCACTGGGCAATCCCTTTGCCAACCGCAAATCCTTTGACGGGGAATTGGGTGGGTTCAGCCTTTACGCCAATGAGGAAAGCTTTG
>JANNBI010000130.1:0-1742 GCA_031385345.1 Paracoccaceae bacterium
GCGCAGGGCCGCATTTTGGGGCTGGAGTTTACGCATTTGTTCCGCTGTGGCTGGGCGCAGGATCTGTCGCTGCCAGTGGCTGACCGCGCCATGTTGCATGCCGACAACTGCTATCACCTGCCCGACATCCGCATTGAAAGCCACCGACTGAAAACCAACACCCAAAGTGCCACCGCCTTTCGAGGTTTTGGCGGGCCGCAGGGCATGATCGGCATCGAACGTGTCGTCGATCACATCGCTTTTGCCACCGGCCTTGATCCTTTGGCCGTGCGCCGCACCAATTTCTACCGCGCCGCGCAGCCGACCGGACCCGGCACTGGCCACCGCTACGGCGCCACCCATTCCCCCGCCAGCACCGCTCCGCAATCCACCCCCTATTTCATGGAGGTGGAGGATTTCATCGGCCATGACCTTGTCGCTGCCTTGGAGAAATCCAGCAATTACGCTGCACGGCGGGCTGATATTGCCGCCTTCAATGCGCAAAACCAAATCTTGAAGCGTGGCCTGTCTCTGACCCCGGTCAAGTTCGGCATCTCTTTCACTTTGACCCACCTCAATCAGGCCGGGGCGCTGGTGCATGTCTATCAGGACGGCTCGGTTCATCTGAACCATGGCGGTACGGAAATGGGTCAGGGGCTGAACCAGAAGGTCGCGCAGGCCGCCGCCGCCGTGTTCGGTCTGGACACTTCGCAGATCAAGATCACCGCGACTGATACCGACAAGGTGCCCAATACCTCGGCCACCGCCGCCTCCTCAGGGTCGGACCTGAACGGGATGGCGGCGCAGGCGGCCTGCCGGACGATCCGCGACCGCATGGCCGGATTTCTGGCCGACAAATTCGGCGTCAAGCCCGACACCGTGCGGTTTGAAGGCGGCATGGTCACTGCTGCGGGTGAGGTGTTTCCCTTTGCCCGCGTCGCCCTTTGGGCCTATCAGGCGCGGATCTCACTGTCATCGACCGGGTTTTATGCCACGCCGAAAATCACTTGGGACCGGGTGCAGGGCAAGGGCCGGCCTTTCTTGTATTTCGCCTATGGGGCCGCCGTGACAGAGGTGGTGATCGACACCCTGACCGGCGAAAACCGCATCCTGCGCGCCGATCTGCTGCATGACACCGGCACCTCGATGAACCCCGATCTGGACCTTGGCCAGATCGAAGGGGCCTATGTGCAGGGCGCGGGCTGGCTGACGACCGAAGAACTGGTCTGGGACGCCAAGGGCCGCCTGACCACCCATGCGCCGTCAACCTACAAGATCCCGGCCTGTTCCGACCAACCACGCCAATTCAACGTGGCACTGTGGAACCAGCCAAACCGCGAGGACACCGTCGGAAAATCCAAAGCCGTCGGAGAGCCACCGTTGATGCTGGGCATCTCGGCCTTTTTCGCGCTGCGCGATGCGGTTGCTGCTTGCGGCGATGGTACGGTCTATCCGACCCTCGATGCGCCCGCCACGCCAGAGCGTGTCCTGATGGCCGTCAGAAGGCAGCAAGGCCATGTGTAACCTGACCATTCACAGGAAAGGTCGGGGCATCGGGGCGCTCTACTGCGCAATCTTGGGAGGTGGCGATGTTTGATCTGGCCGCCCTCTCCCGCTGCATTGCCGACCACGGCCCCACGGCACGGATCGTGATTGCCACCCATGCCGGATCCGCCCCGCGGGGGGCAGGAACCTCGATTCTGGTCTGGGCCAGCGGGCAATCAGGCACCATCGGCGGCGGTGCGCTGGAATTTGCCGCCGTG
>JANNBI010000141.1:0-9288 GCA_031385345.1 Paracoccaceae bacterium
ACCATGCCTCGTTATCCAGATACCATTGCACGGTTTTTTCAAGCCCTTCTTCCACCGTAACCGAGGGGCGCCACCCCAGTTCGGTGCGAATCCGGGTCGGATCAATGGCATAGCGCGCGTCGTGGCCGGGCCGGTCGGTGACATAGGTGATCTGATCGGCATAGGGCCGCGCCTTGGGCCGCTTTTGGTCCAGAATGGCGCAGATCGTGGTTACCAGATCAATATTTCGCCGCTCATTCTCGCCGCCGATGTTGTAGCTGCGCCCTAAAACGCCCTTTTGCACCACCAACAGCAGCGCATCAGCGTGATCCTCGACGTAAAGCCAGTCGCGCACGTTCAGCCCCGCCCCGTAAACCGGAATAGGCTTTCCCGCCAGCGCGTTCAGGATCGTGACCGGCACCAGCTTTTCAGGGAAATGGAAGGGGCCGTAATTGTTGGAGCAATTGGTCAGCACCACCGGCAGGCCATAGGTTTCATGCCATGCCCGCACCAGATGATCGCTGGCTGCTTTCGACGCCGAATAGGGGCTGCGCGGGTCATAGGGCGTGGCCTCGGTAAACTGCCCGGTGTCGCCAAGCGAGCCGAACACCTCATCCGTGGAGATGTGATGAAAGCGGAAACTGTCCGGCCGGCCCTGCGCCTGCCAATACGCGCGCGCCGCCTCCAGCATGTTATAGGTGCCGTTGATATTGGTCAGGATGAAATCACCCGGCCCGTCGATGGACCGGTCGACATGGCTTTCCGCCGCCAAATGCATCACCGCATCGGGACGATGGGTGCTGAACACCTGGTCCAGACGGGCGCGGTCGCGGATATCGGCCTGTTCGAAAGAATACAGGTTCGACATGGCGACCGAGGCCACATTTTCCGCGCAGGCGGCATAGGTCATGGCGTCAAGGTTGATCACCTCATGCCCGCGCGCGACGGCCAGCCGCACCACGGCAGAGCCGATGAAGCCCGCCCCTCCGGTTACAAGAAGTTTCACTTTTTACCCTCATACACAAACGGACTGTCATAGTCGCGCAACAGCGGTGCCACGGTATCCTTGGCCGACAGAACCGGATCGCCGGTCAGGCCCCAGTCGATGCCGATGTCCGGATCATCCCAGCGAATGCCGCCGTCACAGTCCGGCGCATAGACATCGGTGCATTTATACTGCACCTCGGTGTTTTCGGCGCGGGTGACAAAGCCGTGCAGGAACCCCTTTGGTACCAGCAATTGCTTGCCGTTTTCAGCCGTCAGCTCTACCCCGACCCATTTGCCATAACTGGGGCTGCCGCGCCGGATATCGACCGCCACATCCAGAATCGCGCCCTTGGAACAGCGCACCAACTTGTCTTGTGCATGGGGCGGGGTTTGAAAATGCAGGCCCCGCAGGGTGCCGACCTTGGCCGACATGGAGTGGTTGTCTTGCACGAACGTCAGCGACAACCCGGCCTCGGTCACCCTTGCGGCGTTGAAGGTTTCCATGAACCACCCCCGGTCATCGCCAAAGCGTTTGGGGGTCAGGATCAGGACGTCGGGCAACAGCGTTTGTTCGATTAACATTAAATCCGTCCAAAAAAGCCACGTTCCAATTAGACAATAGTCAGGTCATGTCAAACATGTTTGCCGAAAAGATCGCGGCGGCAAGCGCGCTTCCGCACAAAAAAAAGACAAAATCATGGGTCAAATCCCAGGCGCGGTGACGACGTGCCAAAAGAACGATCAGCGGATGGCTGATCAGCCCGGCCAGCCCCAGACCCACCAGCGCGCCCAAAAGCCCGCCCAGATGCACGCCGATCGCAAAGGCCGCGGTCTGGATCGCCGCGCGCAGCGCCATCACCAGAAAATATCCGCGCGAATTGCCCGTCGCCAGTGCCGACTGGTCATAGGTCATGCCGATCACCTGCGGCATCTGCGCCATGGCCAGCGCCGCAATCACCGGGGCCGCCCCAAGATAGCGCGCGTCATACAGCAGCGCCACCAGCGGGCGGGCATATATCCCCACCAGCGCCAGCAGCAGCAGAACGCCCCCCGTCAGGGCAAAGCGCAGCTTGCGCAACCGCGCGGCGTTTTGTGCCGATGCGGCGGGCGGGCGGTCACGGTAGATCGGGATCATGATCCGCCCGGTCACCGCCCCGGCCAGCAGCACCGGAAACGCCGCCAGAAAGTAGCCGATGTTGTAAATGCCCAACTGATCCAGCGGCAGATAGGCCCCCAGAATCGCCTTGTCGCCCTGCGACAGCAAAAAGCCGCAGGCGGTGGACAGAAAGATCCATTTGCCGAAATGGATCAGGTCGCGCCCGGCCTCGGGCTGCCACTGGAACCGGTTTGCCCGACCCGGCAGCAGCATGTGCATCAGGATCAGCTTGGCCGCCGAGCCGATGATCGCCCCCCAGACCAGCGCCCAGACCGACCTCAACAGCAGCGCCAGCACCACAATCGCCAATATCCCCACGACCTGCGCAATCAGGTCCAGCAAGGTCACCCGACCCAACAGCAAATGCCGGTTAGCCGTGTCGATCCGCGTTGGATTGAACCCCGCGATCAGCAAGGATATCCCCGCAACCGGCAGCAGGCCCAACAGCTCTGGCACGCCATAGGCCTGCGCCATAGGCCAGGCCAGCGCGCAGGTCAGCAGCCACAACAGCCCGCCACGCAGCACGTTGATGCTGAAGGCCGTGTCCAGAAATTCCGGCGCGTCGCCCTTGGGATGCTGGCTGATGGCCGGGCCGATGCCCACATCGGAAAACATCGCCAGACCCACCAGCACCACCGACACCAGTGCCATCAGGCCAAAGGCCTCGGGGAACAAAAGCCGCGTCAGGATCAGGTTCGACCCCAGCCGAAGGGCCTGCGTCACCGCATAGGACCCCGCCGTCAGCATTGACCCGGTCAGGACGCGGGCAAACAACCCAACGACGGGTGGCGATGGGGGATCAATCATCAGGCGGCTCTATCTGCAATACAGCCCTTGGCATGGCGCAGGTTTCGGTCCCAATCAAGGAAACACTGTGTTTCTTGGCGTTTTTACGGGGATTTGGCGGGGCGGTCAGCGCCCCACCTGCGCAAGACCGCTTTCCCAAAGCGCTCATGCCGACTAGGCTGCACCGGCCCAACCTTGGTAGTCCCCTGTGAACAGTGCCGTCAATATTGCCTATCTGATCAACACCTATCCCCGCGCCTCGCACAGCTTTATCCGGCGCGAGATTCAGGCGGTCGAGCGTCAGGGACTGACCGTCCACCGTTTTGCCATGCGGTCTGACCGCGCGGCGCTGAAGGATGCGGGCGATCTGGCCGAAGATGACCGCACCGAGCATGTGCTGGCCCAGCCCAAACTGGCGCTGCTGCGGTCCGCGCTTGGGTGGCTGACCGGGCGTCCGGGTCAGGCGCTGGCGGCCACGGTGCAGGCGTGGCGGCTGGGGCGGCGGGCCAATGCGCGGCTGGTCCATCTGGTCTATCTGGTCGAGGCGGCGCATGTCGCCGCGCGCTGCCGGACTTTGGGCATCTCGCATCTGCACGCCCATTTCGGCACCAATTCCACCACGGTCGCGCTGCTGGTTGCAGCCCTTGGCGGGCCGGGGTTCAGCTTTACCACCCATGGCCCGGAAGAATTTGACGCCCCCTTCGCCTTGTCCTTGGGCGACAAGGTGGCGGCCAGCCGCTTTGCCGTTGCCATTTCATCCTTTGGGCGGTCGCAACTGTGCCGCTGGGCGGATCCGGCGCAATGGGACAAGATCAAGGTGGTGCATTGCGGCATCGAACCGGCACGGTTTGAGGCGACAGCCCCCCTGCCCGGCGGCGGTCCGCATCTGGTCGCCATCGGGCGGTTGTCGGCGCAAAAGGGCTTTGCCTTGGTGATCGACGCCATGGCCGAGGCGGTGCAAACCCTGCCCGATCTGCGGCTGGTTCTGGTCGGGGACGGCGAATTGCGCGGCCAGATCACCGCCGCCATCACCGCCAAGTCCTTGTCGCAAAACGTCATTCTGGCAGGCTGGCAGGATGAAGCCGGGGTACGCGCCGCCCTTGCCCAAGCGCAGGCACTGATCCTGCCGTCTTTTGCCGAGGGCCTGCCCGTTGTGGTGATGGAGGCTATGGCCGCCGCCCGCCCGGTGATCGCCACCGCCATCGCGGGCGTGCCGGAACTGGTGACACCCGATACCGGCTGGCTGGTGCCTGCGGGCGATGCGTGGGCGCTGGCCGTCGCGATCCGGGCCTTGGCCGCAACACCCGCTGCCGATCTGGCCGCCATGGGACAGGCCGCCCGAACCCGCGTTCTGGCCCGCCATGATGTGGATATCGAGGCCGCCAAACTGGTCGCCCTGTTCCGGAAAGCCGCCAGCGGGGCCACCCCATGACCACCATGACCCTCGCCTGCGCCAGCCATTCCGACGCGATCCTGACTGCAAACCTCCTCCGCTCGCCCGAGGTGGCGTCGGGCGCGCTGGCCTGCCATGTCGAACGCGGCGCGCCCTCGGCCAGCCACGCCTACACGCGCGCGCTGGCGGCCACGACCGCCGATCTGGTGATCTTTGCCCATCACGACGTCTATTTGCCGCCCGGCTGGACCGCGCTTCTGACCCGGCGGCTGGCGGAATTGCCCCAAGACTGGGCGCTGTTCGGGGCCTTTGGCGTTGGTCTGGACGCCGCCCATATCGGGCCGGTCTGGTCGTCCAGTCTGGGGCAGATCGTGGGGCGCGTGCCATTGTCCCCGGTGCCGGTGCAAAGCTTTGACGAGATGCTGATCGTGATGCGCCGCGACGCGGGTTTGCGCTGGGACACCGCCCTGCCCGGCTGGCACTTCTACGGCACCGACATCGTGGCCACGGCGCGCGCCGCCGGGCGTGGCTGCTATGCCGGGGCCTTGCCGACCATCCATAACGACCGCTACCACGACGCCCTTGGCCCGGATTTCACCGAAAGTTACCGCTTCATGCAGCGCAAATGGGCCTCCGCCCTGCCCCTGCGATCCCCGATCACCAAGGTCAGCCGATCCGGCCTGCACCTGCTGCGCGACCGCTGGCAGGCCCGCAAATCCGCCGGATTTCGCGCCGGCATGGCCACCGGCACCGACACCGCGGTCGAGGTTCTGGCCGAACGCTGCGGCTGGGCCAGACTTGACTGACGCGGCCCCTTCAAATCCGGCATCATTCACGCCATATAGAGGCAAATCTTCTGCCCAAGGGGACCGCCATGTTTGGAACCGCTGACAAGCCCGCCAACCTTCTTGCCGAAAAACCGCTCGCCGCCGATCTGATCAAGGATGGATCGGAACGCACCTTCTTGCAGGACGTGATTGAACCGTCCAAGACTGTCCCGGTGATCGTGGATTTCTGGGCGCCTTGGTGTGGGCCCTGCAAAACCCTTGGCCCGGCGCTGGAGGCTGCGGTCATCGCCGCCAAGGGCGCCGTGCGGATGGTCAAGATCAATGTCGATGAAAATCAGGCCCTTGCCGGCCAGTTGCGCATTCAATCCATCCCCACCGTCTATGGCTTTTTCAATGGCCAGCCGGTGGATGGGTTTCAAGGCGCAGTGCCCGGCTCTGAAATCAAGGCTTTTGTCGAGGGGCTGATCAAACTGGGCGGCGGCGTGGCTGATGGCGGTCTGGCGGATGCGCTCGCCGCGGCCGAGCAGATGCTGGACGAAGGCGCCACCGCCGATGCCGCCGAAACCTTCGCCGCGATCCTGGAGGAGGAGCCCGAGAATGCCGCAGCCTACGGCGGCACGATCCGCACCCTTCTGGCGATGGATCAGCTTGACGAGGCCGAGGCTTTTGCCACCGCCGCCCCCGCCAAGATCACCACCGCCAAAGAGGTCGAAGCCGCCCGCGCCCAGATCGAACTGGCCCGCCAAGCCGCCAAGGCCGGCCCGGTCGATGATCTGCGCGCGGCGCTGGCCCGCGACCCTGCCAACCGTCAGGTCATGTTCGACCTGTCCGCCGCCCAGCACGCCACCGGCGACATCGAAGGCGCGGTCACCACCCTGCTGGACCTGTTCAAACTGGACCGCGAGTGGAACGACGGTGCCGCCCGCGCACAGCTTTTCATCATCTTCGACGCGCTGAAACCGCAGGATCCGATCGCGCTGACCGGTCGCAGGCGGCTGTCGTCGATGATCTTTGCCTAAGGGCGCAATCGGTCTAGCTTCAAGGGCATCATGACAAAACCAGACTTGCCCTCGATCATCCCCGTGTTTCCGCTGTCCGGCGCGCTTTTGTTGCCGCGCGCGCGCCTGCCGCTGCACATATTTGAGCCGCGCTATGTCGCCATGCTGGAGGAATGCCTGAAGGCCCCCTCGCGCTTGATCGGCATGATCCAGACTCAGGGGCCGGACAGCAAACGCATGGCCGCGATTGGCTGTGCGGGGCGTCTGACTTCGTTTTCGGAAACCGACGACGGGCGCTATATGGTCACGCTGACCGGCGTGTCGCGGTTCCGGTTGGGCGAAGAGGTCGAAGGGTTTACCCCCTTCCGCCGCTTCCACGTCGATTGGCAAACCTTCACCCTTGACCGCAGCACGGCAGATGAGACGGACCCAAGCCTTGACCGCCCGGCCTTTCTGGCGCTGCTGTCGCGGTTCTTTGATGCGCGGCAACTGGGGGTGGACTGGAAGAACCTGTCCAAGGCCGACCCCGAACTGCTGATCAACGCGCTGTCGATGCTGCTTCCCCTGCCGCCCGAGGACAAGCAGGCCCTGCTGGAGGCCCCGAACCTGACCGACCGCCGCCAGACCCTGACCGCCCTGATCGAATTTGCCCTGCGCCGCGGCGATGAGGGCGACGAGATGATGCAATGACCGACCCCGCGCCCCCCGCCTATGACCGCCGGATGCTTGAGGCTTTGATCTGCCCGGTCTCCCAGGGTCCGTTGACACTCGATGCGGGCAAGGGAGAGCTGGTGTCGCACCTCGGCCACCTCGCCTTTCCGATCCGCGACGGCATCCCGATCATGCTGGTGAGTGAAGCGCGGGTTTTGGAGTAAGGCAGGCGTCCGGATCTGGACGTTTGGAGGTTTGGTTGTGGATCAAGGGGTTATGGGCGGCGGTTAACCGGGTGTTTACTTTTCGGTGAGGGGGGATGGGGGTAGGGCAGCGCCGAATCGGGCTGTCACCCGACCTACGGATCAGCGCTTCGCTAGGCGAAAGGCGCGTTTCGAAACCGTCTGATGGGCCTTCCAGTGGAAGGACTATCGGTTTCATTGACCAAAAGCCGCAAGGCGTTGGGCAAGGGGCGTGGTGCCACAACCCGAGGTTTCCGATCTGTCCGCGCCTGCCTGGGGTTGGCGCGGTTATCGCGCCTGCCCGGGGGCAGGCAGGCGCGGACAGATATGCTTGGGGCATATCTGCCGAGAGGGGGGGGTACGTAGGGTGCCAACTACACTAGGCGAGAATGAATCGTCTCGGGAAGTCGCGCGCGTGAACTTCAATGGCAGCTTTTACAGTATTGATGTCGATTTCCCCATCGCTGCAGAAATTGAGTGCTGAGCGAATGTCCCGCTCGTTTACATTTTCGTCCACGGTGTCCGTTTCATTTCGAGCGAAGTCAAACATCGAACAGGAGATTGCATAAATGTACGCCCATGAAACCGGCCGTTCTTGAATTGATTCCAAATGGTTGATTGGAAGAACACGAGTTCGGTCAAAGCCCGTCCCCCATTGTGCATAAAGCATCTGATGCTCCCTTAGGAGCCCGCCGATTCTGTCTTGAACCAACTTGTCGTCTGAGCACTCGATGACTTCCTTAAGAATTCCAATCGTGTCGTCTGACAATCCAAGATCATTTAGTGACTTTTCACGAAAGCTATCGATGCCAAGGTCGGATTTGAGTGATTCAAATTTATAAGAATATCGAACGCCCTTGGCACTCAATTCACAAAGCTTTGATAGCGCAGCGGGGAGAAATGCCTTTGCTGCGACCAGTTTACGAGCCCGAGCATCCGCACTTAGTACCTTTTGGTTCTCAATGTTTGAGAAAACCCCAAGCAATGCGAGCGTAGAGCCCGCGAAAGCAGCGAGTACGGAAAAAATGGAACTCGCGAACTTCTTCCAATCATCGTCAGCTATGCCGTCCAACACCCACATGAAAAGCAAAGTGAACGCACTGCCCATAAAAAGCCCAAAAGCGGTGTTCCGTAGCAATTTCTCATGCTTCATGGTTAAAACCTTCGGTTGGTGCGCAACTCTCAAGACCCCCCCTCACCGCTCCTCAATCAAGATCTCTCTCTTCCCCACGTGGTTCGCGGCGGTGATCACCGAATGCTCTTCCATCTGCTCCACCAGTTTGGCCGCCTTGTTGTACCCGATGCCCAGTTTTCGCTGGATATAGCTGGTCGAACATTTCCGGTCGCGGGCCACAATCGCCACGGCCTGATCGTACAGAGAGTCGTCCAGACCGTCGGCACCCAGACCCAGAACGGCGTCGATGTCGGCGGCGTTGTCGTCTTCGGGGCCTTCAATCACGCCCGACATATAGACCGGCGGGCCATAGCTCTTCAGGTGGTTGACGATTTCCTCGACCTCTTCATCGCTGACGAATGGCCCGTGGATGCGGCTGACGCGCCCGCCGCCGGCCATGTACAGCATGTCGCCCATGCCCAGCAATTGCTCGGCCCCTTGCTCTCCCATAATCGTGCGGGAGTCGATCTTGGTCGTGACCTGAATTGAAATCCGGGTAGGGAAGTTCGCCTTGATCGTGCCGGTGATCACATCGACGGACGGGCGCTGCGTGGCCATGATCAGATGGATTCCCGATGCCCGCGCCATCTGGGCAAGGCGTTGAATACAAGCCTCAATCTCTTTGCCGGCGACCATCATCAGATCGGCCATCTCGTCCACCACCACCACGATATAGGGCAGCACGACCGGGGCAAATTCGTCGGTTTCAAACACCGGCTCGCCGGTATCTTCATCAAATCCGGTCTGGATGGTGCGCTTGAACATCTCGCCCTTGGCAAGGCTTTCGCGCACCCGGCCATTATAGCCGTCAATGTTACGGACGTTCAGTTTCGACATTTTCTTATAGCGTTCCTCCATCTCTCCGACGACCCATTTCAGGGCGACGACCGCCTTTTTGGGATCGGTGACGACGGGGGACAACAGGTGCGGGATGCCGTCATAGACCGACAGTTCCAGCATCTTGGGGTCGATCATGATCAAGCGGCATTCTTCGGGCGAAAGTTTGTAAAGCAGCGACAGGATCATGGTGTTGATCGCCACCGATTTGCCCGACCCCGTGGTGCCCGCGATCAGAAGGTGGGGCATCTTGGCCAGGTTGGCGATGATCGGCTCTCCGCCGATGTCCTTGCCCAG
>JANNBI010000153.1:0-3591 GCA_031385345.1 Paracoccaceae bacterium
GGTCGAAACCTACGGCGTGCAGCCCGGCAACCGGGTGCTGATCCGGTCAGCCAACAATCCCGCCATGGTCGCCTGCTGGCTGGCAGCCACCAAGGCCGGCGCGGTCGTGGTCAACACCATGCCCATGCTGCGCGCCGGGGAACTGGCCCAGATCATCGACAAGGCCGAAATATCCATCGCGCTCTGCGACACGCGGTTGCTGGAGGATCTGGTCACCTGCGCCAAATCCTCGGTCTTTCTGAAAACTGTCGTGGGCTTTGACGGCACCGCCAACCATGACGCCGAACTTGACCGCGTCGCCCTGTCCAAACCCGTGCGCTTTGACGCGGTGCGCACCGGGCGCGATGATGTGGCGCTTCTGGGCTTCACCTCGGGCACCACCGGCGCGCCCAAGGCCACGATGCATTTTCACCGCGACCTGCTGATCATCGCGGATGGCTATGCGCGCGAAGTGTTGCAGGTCACGCCTGCCGATGTGTTCGTCGGCTCGCCGCCCTTGGCCTTTACCTTTGGCCTTGGCGGGCTGGCGATTTTCCCGCTGCGCTTTGGTGCTGCCGCCGCGCTGCTGGAACAGGCCACCCCGGCCAACATGATTGACATCATCCAAGAACACCGCGCCACGATCTGCTTTACCGCCCCCACCGCCTACCGCGTGATGCTGAAGGCGATGGCCGAAGGCGCGGATCTGTCGTCCCTGCGCGCCGCCGTCAGCGCGGGCGAAACCCTGCCCGCCCCGGTCTATGACGACTGGATCGCCAAGACCGGAAAACCCATGCTGGACGGCATCGGCGCCACGGAAATGCTGCATATCTTCGTGACCAACCGCTTTGGCGACCATGCCCCGGCCTCCACCGGCCGCCCGGTAACCGGCTATCAGGCGCGCATCGTGGACGAGGCGATGCAGGATGTCCCGGTCGGAGAGGTCGGCCGCCTTGCCGTGCGCGGTCCGACCGGCTGCCGCTATCTGGCCGATGACCGGCAGACCAAATACGTGCGGGACGGCTGGAACCTGACCGGCGACAGTTTCTGGCAGGACGAAGCGGGCCGCTTCCACTTTGCCGCCCGTTCCGATGACATGATCATCTCGGCTGGCTACAACATTGCGGGACCAGAGGTTGAGGCGGCGCTTCTGTCGCATCCCGCCGTTCTGGAATGCGCGGTGATCGGCGTGGCCGATGCCGACCGGGGAATGCTGGTTCAGGCCCATGTCGTGCTGGCCCCCGGCCATGCGCCCGGCGACGATCTGGTGAAGCTGTTGCAAGACCATGTCAAAGCCACCATCGCCCCCTACAAATACCCCCGCCGGATCGTGTTTCTGGAGGCTTTGCCAAAGACGCAGACCGGCAAGATCCAGCGGTTCCGGCTGAAAGAATAAGCGCGCGCGCCCCCGCCTTGAACACCTCGCCCGCCACCTCCGTCATGCCAAAGGACTCCGCGCCATGACCCCGACCGGGGCCGTGGCCTTGCGCGCGATTTCCGTCTGCGGTGGGCGCTGGAAGAGGTCGGCCAACCCTATGACCTGCGTCTGATGTCGTTTGAGGCGCTGAAACTCCCCGCGCACCGCGCCCTGAACCCCTTTGGCCAGATCCCGACCTATCAGGATGGCAGCGTCACCCTGTTTGAATCCGGCGCGATCCTGCTGCATCTGGCCGATCAGCACCCCGGCCTTTTGCCGACCGATCCCGCCGCCCGTGCCCGCGCTGTCGCTTGGATCTTTGCCGCGCTGGCGACCGTCGAACCCCCGATTGTGGATCTGTCGATGGCCACAATGCTTGAATCCGACAAGCCCTGGGCCGCCGAACGCCGCCCCCTGCTGGTCGCCCGCGTTCACACTCGCCTGACCGATCTGGCCCTGGCGCTTGGCCCCGCAGATTGGCTGGGCGACACCTTCAGTGTGGCCGATCTGCTGATGATCACCGTCCTGCGCCGCCTGCAATCCTCGGCGCTACTGGACGATCATCCCAGCCTTCTGGCCTATATCGCTAGGGCAGAGGCTCGCCCCGCCTTCCAACGCGCTTTCGCCTCGCAACAGGCAGTCCCCGCGCCCCAAACCCCGCCAGCCTGACCCCGGACGCTTTCCGGGCCTGCATTGGCCAAAGGTTAAGATATGATGAAGATCCCATATCTAACCCATTGATCAAAAACACTTATGGAAAATGTCCAGATCTGGACGCCCCCGGATCAGACCCCGTAATAGCCGCGATACCAATCCACAAACCGCCGCACCCCTTCGCGGAAATCGGTCTGCGGGCGATAGCCGGTCAGGGCCTGCAAAAGATCCGCATCCGCCCATGTGGCGGGCACATCGCCGCGCTGCATCGGCATATAATTGCGGATCGCGGTCCGATCCAGCGCCACCTCGATCGCCTCCACAAAGTCCAGCAGTTTGACCTTGTCCGAGTTGCCGATATTCACCACCCTCCACGGTGCCGAGGGCGACAGACTGTCCCCCACCAACCCCTCACCCCGCCCCTCAACCTGCGGAGGGGTCACCGGGATCAACAGCGAAATCGCCCGCACCAGATCGTCGATATAGGTAAAATCGCGGAACATCTGGCCGTGATTGTAGATGTCGATGGGGCGGTCTTGCAGGATCGCCTCGACAAAGCGGAACAGCGCCAGATCCGGCCGCCCCCAAGGCCCGTAGACCGTGAAGAACCGGAACATCGTCGTCGGAATTTTCCACAGATGGGCATAGGCGTGCCCCATGCTTTCCGTGGCCTTCTTCGTCGCCGCATAGATCGTCAGCGGATGCTCTGCCGGATCGGTTTCGGCAAAGGGCATCTTTTCATTCGCGCCGTAGACGGACGAGGTCGAGGCCATCATCAGATGCGCCACCTCATGCCGCCGCGCCACCTCCATCACGTGAAAGGTGCCGATAATATTGCTGTCCAGATAGCTGCGAGGTGCCTCCAGCGAATAGCGTACCCCGGCCTGCGCGGCCAGATGCACGATCACCTGCGGCACAAACCGGTCCGCCGCCGCATCCAGTGCCGCCTGATCCTCCAGCATCGCCTCGACAGCGGTGAAACCGGGGTTTTGCAGCAGATCGCCGTGTCGGCGCGCCTTCAGGCCCAGATCATAATAGGCCGTCATGCCGTCATAACCTAGAACCTCGTGCCCCTGCGCCAGCAGCAGCTTGGCCAGATGATAGCCGATAAAGCCTGCGGTGCCGGTGATCAGAATACGGGTCATATGCGGCCTATCCCAAGGAGTGGCCCGATTGGTGCCCCGCCTCGCGCCGCGATGCAAGGGGGCAAACCTGACCGCGCCCTAGGCCGGGGCGCGGCGCAGCAGATAGATGTCCATGATCCAGCCATGTGCCGCCCGGGCCTGCGCGCGCGCCGCGACGATCTGTGGGCCGACCTGCCCCAAGGGGCCGCTGAACAGAATTTCCTCGGTCATGCCGACATAGGCCGCCCACCAGATCGTGACGCCTTCAGCCTGCAAACCCTGAAACGCGCAGTCCCCGTCCAGCATCACAACCACCGTATCCGGCGCATCCGCCGCCCAGCCGTGATCACGCAATTGCCGGCCCGTGGTGATCAGCACCGGCGCGCCGACCTCGTTCAAGGCAATCCCATGCGCCGC
>JANNBI010000192.1:0-1757 GCA_031385345.1 Paracoccaceae bacterium
AAAGCCGGGCCGTTGCGCCGCAATTCCAGCTCCAGCTCGTTGGTCAGGCGCAGATGCTCGCCGCGCTGATCGGCGCTGTGGCAGATCGGATGCCTCAACAAAATCACCAGCGCATCGGCGGTCAGACGGTCGGTCATCATCCGCGCGATCTGGCGCAGATAGCGGCCGGGGGGTGACAAGGCCAAGGGTCGGCCCGCCGCATCATCGGGCAGAATGCCCCAGGCCGTCAGCGCGGCGGTGACGCGGCGACCCAAGGCGCGGTCGGGGGTGATCAGTGCGGTGGGAAGGCCGCGTTCGGCACTGTCGCGCAGGATCAGGGCGATCGTCGCCGCCTCGTCCTGTGGGGTTTCGGCCTGCACAAGGGTCAGGCCCTGCAAGGCAAGGGGCAGATCGTGCAGCCGCTGCCCCTCGGTCAGCCATTGGTCGGTGACCGGGGCGGGGCGCAGCGACAGCGACAGCACGGCATTGCGCGCGGCATCCGGCACCGGCGCGTTGTGCCAAGGGGTCACCTCACCGGGGGTCTGACCCAAGCCGTCGATCAGGCGACGGATGCGGAATTGCGGGTGATCTTCGGCGGTCAGGGCGTCTTTCATCGCCTCCCAGATCGGCAAGGGCATGGTGGCGTCAAAACCCGGCAATACCAGCGCGCCCTGCGCCAGCCCCGCCACCGCCTGCATCAGCCGCAACGTCGGCCCGCGCGACCCGGTGGAGCCTGCCACAATCACCGGTCCCGGCGGCGGGGAAACCTGCCACAGCGCCGCCAGCCTGTCCGCCGCCAGCCTTTGCCGTGCGGCGGGATCAGTCGCGCCATCATGGGCAAAAAACGGCGCGATGATGGACAAAAAGGTCTGGGTGCGCCGCCAGTAGTCCGCGTGCTGATCCATTTGCAGGCCTGCGATCTGGGCCGGGGTCACCCCTTCGGCCTGCATTTCGTCCATCAACTCTGACAAGGACGCCGCCAGATCAAAGGCAGCGGAGCGTGGGGCAAGGCTGTCGTCACGGTCCAGCAGGCTTTGCACCAGTTGGCCAAGCGTCAACAGCCGACGCAGGCGCGGTTCCGGCGCGGGCAGATCGGCCAGAATCGGGTCGGACCCAAGATCGGTCACAATCGAAAGCCGGGGCAACAGGCGCGCGCCGCCGCTGGTCAGCGCCTCGGTCACGCGGCGGCGCATCCGTTCGGAATTCAGGTAAATCGTGACCTGCGCCAGCGTCTCGGGCGGTTGACCGGCATAACGCGCCAACAGGCCAAGCGCGAAATGTCGCGCGAAATCAAGGCCGGGGGGCAGATAGAACAGACCGAACCGATCAGATGTCACGAAGTTCCTCGCAGCAGCGCCTCGGCCATGGGAAGGCTGTCCGGGCGGCCAACGTCGCACCAGCCGCCCTGATGATGCAAGCCAAAAAGCCGGTTGCGGTCAATCATCTGGTCCCACAGCAGGTTCAGCGAGAACACCCGGTCGGGAATGGCCAGCAGGGCCTTTGTCGTCAGGATCTGCGCGCCCAGATAGACATCTGCGGGCTGACCACGCGCGCGGGTCAGGTGGCCCTGCGCGTCCATCCGGAAATCCCCCGCGCCCTGATACCCCGTGGCCTTTGCCGCTGGCAGGGTCAACAACAGCCCGTCCATCCGCTGCGCATCCCAGACCTGCGCCAGTTGCATCAGCGGGTTCAGCCCGGTCCAGACCGCATCCGAATTCAGGATCATAACTGGCCCGGCGCCCAACAGCGGCAGCGCCGCGCGCAGCCCGCCACCGGTT
>JANNBI010000232.1:0-4306 GCA_031385345.1 Paracoccaceae bacterium
CGCCCCTCTGCGATCTTCGCGGTGACCCGCGCCGCCGTATCGACCCCCATGTCGGACTGGATCAGCACTTCTTCAAGGTTTTCCAGCATGGCATCATCCAGCACCCGCCGAGGCTCCTCTGCCCGCCCCAAAAGACGGTCAAGCAGGCCGGGACGGACCGCCGGTTCCGCCGGGGTTGAAGGGGTGGATGCGGAACGATTTGGCGCGGAATGGTTTGCCGTGGGAACCAAAGGCGCGCTTTGCTCCGCCCCGACCTTAGCTGCTCCTGATTGCCCCGCCGCGACCGGATCGAAGGCCACGCCATCACCGTCAGCCTGATCAAACCTGATCAGATCCGGCCCATTTTGCCCCGACCCCGACGTATCCGCATCGGATTGACCAGGCCCACCCGACCCATCCTGACCCGGCAACCGTTGCACCGTTTCCGCAGCGGGCGCAGAAACCAGCGCCTCCAGCCCCTCGCCCAGCTTGTCAGACGACCGGAACATCCGCTCGCGCAGTTTCGTGAAAAAGGACATGGACGGGCCTCATGGATCGGATGCCTTCCACCTAATCCCTTGGACCGGGAAATGAAAGAGATCAGCCAAGCCGCATCCAGCTCTCCCGAACGCCCACGACCGCCGCACGCCGTTCCACGCCAGACCAGCCCTTCCCTTCACCTCGCCCGCACGGCCCAGGTTCTGCCAGTCTGGTGGGCAACACGGCGCGGCTGACCTGCCCCCACCCCCCCAAGCCACGTCCAAGTCACCCCCAAAATCCAGTCCACCCACGGCCTTTTAGCGCATCCCACTTCACCCTCCCCCCCTGTATCCCCCATTCCACCCATGCTATGACCGCCCCCATGTCCCGCCCCGCAGCCCTTCCCCTCTCGGCCTTCGCACTCGCCGCCCTGACCCCGCCGGTCCTGCTGGCTCTGGGTCTGTTTGGCGGCGGGTTTTGGGCGGCGGGCGCGCTGATTTATATGACGATCCTCGCCCTTTTTCTGGACCAGATCATCGCCGCCGTCCCCGGCGACGCCCCGCTTGAGGCGGAGTTTCCGGCCGCCGATGCCCTGCTGGTGGCACTGGCCCTTGCCCATCTGATCACCCTGCCGCTGATGGTCTATGCGGTTGCGGGTCCCTCGGGACTTGCCCCACTGCCTCGCGCTGCCCTGTTTCTGGGCGCGGGCCTGTGGTTCGGCCAAGTTTCCAACTCCGTGGCGCATGAGCTTATCCACCGCGGCCCCCGCGCGCTGTATCGCCTCGGCGTGCTGGTCTATGCCACGCTCTTGTTCGGCCACCACGCCTCGGCCCACCGTCTTGTGCATCACCGCCATGCCGCCAGCGCCGAGGATCCTAACACGGCACGACGTGGCGAGGGGTTTTACCGCTTTGCCATTCGCGCCTGGACCGGCAGCTTTGCCAAGGGCCTGCGCGCCGAAAATGACCTGCGCGCAAGGGGGGGCAAGGGCCTGCATCCCTACCTGGCCTATATCGGCCTTGCCGGGGCCAGCCTGACATGCGGCTATCTGATCGCGGGCTGGTCTGGTGTTCTGGTCTGGGCCGGACTTGCCGCCCATGCCCAGATGCAGTTGCTCCTGTCGGATTATGTCCAGCACTACGGCCTGACCCGCGCCCAATTGCCCGATGGCCGGCTGGAACCTGTGGCCGCGCGCCATTCCTGGAACGCGCCGTTCTGGTTCACCTCGGCCCTGATGCTGAACGCACCGCGCCATTCGGATCACCACGCCCATCCGTCCCGCGCCTATCCTGCGCTGCGCCTGCCCGACCGCACCGAAGCCCCGACGCTGCCTTGGCCCCTGCCGCTGGCCTGCACCATCGCGCTGATCCCGCCGCTGTGGAAACGCAAGATCCGCCCCCACCTTGCCCCCTGGCGCGCCGGATGAGGTTACTTGCCCTTCTGGCCCTGCTGGCCACCCCCGCCGTCGCACAAGATGCGCCCGGCTTGTCCGCCACTGAATTTGACGCCTATGTCGCGGGCAAAACCCTGTCCTGGGCGCTGCCCGGTCAACCCTGGGGGACCGAGGAATATCTGCCCAACCGTCAGGTGCAATGGGCCACCAGACCCGGCGAATGCCAGATCGGCACCTGGTATGAGTCCTCGGGCCAGATCTGCTTTTCCTATCAGGACCGCGCCGACACCTCGTGCTGGATCTTCCGCAAGACCGACACCGGCCTGACCGCCGAATTGCAAGGCCCCACCGGCCCGCTGACCCTGACCGAATCCGGCCAGATCGCCGGGGGCATGCCCTGTCCCGGCCCCGAGGTCGGCGTCTGACGCGGATTTTGCGAAACCTCCGCCCACTCCCAGAAAATTTTTAGCTAAAAATTTTCGCCCCCGCACGCCGATGGCCCGCCTAAAACAAACTCCCCTGCCCCGGCCCACCCACCGGTTTCGGTTTCTTGACCGACCCAACCGCCACACCCCGGCCCACCGCGATCCGGCCATCGTGAAATTCGATCTCCAGTCCCCCTGCAGATTCGGCCCCGGCCTTGCCGGTCACCACCGCGCCGTCGCCGCGCACCACGGCATAGCCCCGCGTCAGGGTTTCGGCATAGCCCAGCGTGGTCCGCGTCCGGTCCAAAGCCTCCAGCCGCCGGGTCAGATCGGCGAGGCGTTGCGCCGGGGCCGCCTCCAGCCGGGCCGACAATGCCTGCAATTTCATTCGGCCCTCGCTGCCCTGCCGCGCCGCGTCGCTGACCAGACGTGACAGGGCGGGGGCCAACCGGCTGGACCATTTGTCCAGACCGGCCCGCAACCCGTCCAGCCGCCGCGCCACCCGCGCGGTCATCGCTTCTCCGGCGCGGTCGACCCTTTGGCCGCGCCGCTCCACCAGCCGCAACAAGGTGTCGGGCCGCAAGTCGCCCGCCCGCGCCTCGAACACGCCGCGCTTGCGCGCCACGCCCAGACCCAGCGCCGCGCCCAATTTGCCCGACCACAGGTCCAGCCGCTGCGCCGGTCCCTGCACCAAGGTTTCGGGCCGGGGCAAGGCCCGCCCCAGATCGCGCAACCGCTCGCCCCGCCGCCCCTGTCCCAGCGCCAGTGCCCGCATCATCCGCACGCCGAAATCGGCCGTCGTCGCCAGCAGTTCAAGCCGCACCGGCACCGCCAGCTCTGCCGCCGCCGTCGGCGTGGGCGCGCGCAGATCGGCGGCAAAATCGATCAGGGTCGTATCCGTCTCATGCCCCACGGCGGAAATCAGCGGGATCCGGCTGGCCGCCGCCGCCCGCACCACGATCTCTTCGTTGAACCCCCACATATCCTCCAGACTGCCGCCGCCCCGCGCCACGATGATCACATCCGGGCGCGGCACCGGCCCGCCCGGCTCGATCGCGTTGAACCCGCGGATCGCCGCCGCCACCTCGGACGCACAGGACTGCCCCTGCACTGCCACCGGCCAGATCAGCACATGGCGCGGAAACCGGTCGGCCAGACGGTGCAGAATATCGCGGATCACCGCGCCAGAAGGTGAGGTGACAACCCCGATCACCCCCGGCAGATAGGGGATCTTCTGCTTGCGGGCGGCGTCAAACAGCCCCTCCGCGCCCAAGGCTGCACGGCGTTTTTCCAGCATCGCCATCAGCGCGCCCGCCCCCGCCGGCACCACATCCTCAACGATCAGCTGATATTTCGACTGGCCCGGAAAGGTGGTCATGCGCCCGGTGGCGATCACTTCCATCCCCTCCTCGGGGCGGACCTGCATCTTGGCAACCTGCCCCTTCCAGCTGACCGCATCCAAAGAGGCCTTGTCATCCTTCAGCGCGAAATACAGATGCCCCGAGGCTGGACGCGACAGCCGCCCCACCTCGCCCCGCACCCGCACCAACCCAAACTCCCCCTCAATGACCTTTTTCACCGCACCCGCGAGTTCCGAGACGGAGAATTCGGGATTGTTGCCCTTGGGGGCGGGGGTGTCTTCGAACAGGTTCATGGAATACTCCGTTGGCCAGACCTTAGGCAAAGCTGGCATCAAGGCCAAGCCCCGGCTTTGCTTAGCCGATCAGCCACACCGCGACATGGTCTCGGGGCTGGTTCCACCACCCCAGATTTTGACGCAGTGCCAAGCCAGACCAGAAATCGCAATCAACAAAACACCAGTAAGCCAGATCGCTCCGCCCACGACCCCAATTAGAACTGACAGAAACGCTCCAAACCCCAAGGCTATCGTGGCCAGCATCAGCTTTTCGTCATCGGTCTGGTCCTGACCGGTCGGCCATAAATCGCGGTCCGCAGGTCGGTCAAACTCCATGGCATACATCGCAAGCCCATGGTCATAGGCCTTTTGACACTCGGCATAAGTCATATC
>JANNBI010000266.1:0-19808 GCA_031385345.1 Paracoccaceae bacterium
ATGATCAAAATAGACCGCCAGTCCGGCCACGCCCAGTTTGCGATGTGCCTCGACCCGGCCTGATGATGTGACCAGCGCGCGCGGCAGATGCGCCATGGCCGCAATCACCTCGCGCACGCCGGGTTTCAGCGGCAGGTCAACTTCGGTCGCCAGACGGAACCCGTCCTGCCACATCAGATCCAGCGCCACCAGATCCAGCCCCGGCATCTGGGCCGAGATGATGGCCCGCGCCGTGCCCTGATCTTTGCCGATCAGCCCGTGCAGAAACTCGGTTTCCACCGCATGTCCCTGTGCGTGAAACGCCGCCCGGCCAGAAGTCATCGCCACCGCCTCGGTATCGATCAAGGTGCCGTCTAGGTCGAAAAGCAGGGCGTCGTACATGGCAGATCCGGCGGTTGGGAAGCGTCCCCTGCGCCATATCCGATCACAGCGTCAGGCGAAAGCGCTGGAACCCGTTGTCCAGCCGTTCGACCGCGCTTTGGGTCTGGCCCAGTGTCTGGCCGGGCAGCGTCCCGGCCACCGCAAGCGGAGAGGTGACAAAACTGACGCTGGTTCCGGGCATCGGGGCAAAGCGCCAATTGGGTGCCTCCGCCGCCGCCACGCCGCCCAACCGCGAGACATAGGACGCCAGAATGGACCGGATCGGCTGCCCACCGCGCAGGATCACCCGGGTGGCCCGCGTCGTGAAATACCCCCCACCGCCGCCCAGACGATAGCTGTTGGTCGCCAGCACAAACCGCGCCGAGGGGTCCAGATCGGCCCCGCCCTGCCGCAACCGCGTGATGCGCCCGCCACGGTGCGCAATCAGCCGCCCCAAGGCGTCAAATTTCGCCGGGCGCGACAGGTCGATTTCATACTCCAGCCCCTCGATCAGATCAAAATCGAAACCGGGCATGTCGGCATTGATCAGATCGGCATCCTGCGCGCCGGGGGGGATGGTGTGAAACTGCGCCGCCGCGCGTTCCAGCCAGTCCTTCACCTCGGCCCCGTTCAGCCTTAAGGCGATGATCGTGTTGGGAAAGGTGTACAGATCGGCAATGTTGCGCAGGGTCATCGGCCCGGCGGGGATATGGGTGTAACTTTCTGGCCCGCTGCGCCCGCCGGTGCGAAAAGGCGCCGCGGCAGACAGGATCGGCAGACCTTCCCAGACCGATCCGCGCAGCGCCAGACGCACATGATCGGCCTGTGCCTGCGCCACCAGCCGGACGGAGGGGCTGGGCGAAATCAGCGCAAAGAAAGAGTGCAAGGGCGTCGCCGTCTCACCGATCTTGCGCCGGGCCCAGCGGCGGGTCTGGTCATGGGCGGGGCGGGCAATCTCACGGATCGCGGCATCCTCGGGGACAGTGGCCAACAGCGCGCCGCTGCGGCTGCGGCGGAACACCGGGCGCACCGCCACCTCGCGCCCGACGACCTGCCAGCCCGCCCCAGGCAGCGCCGCCAGATGCAGATCGATCACCCCAAGGTGAGAGCCATAGAACCCCGGCATCACCACCGGACGCCCGTTGATCAGCCCGCGTTGCGGATCAAACCGCGCCGCCGCGCTGAATTCCGCGCTGGGAAAGGTGTTGTGGGTATGGCCTGCGATGATGGCGTCAAAATCCAGCTCTTGCGCCAGCCGCATCACGGCGTTTTCCTGATCCAGCGTCGACCCCGGATCGCCCAGACCCGAATGCGCCAGCGCCACCACCAGATCGGCCCCCTGTCGGCGCAACTCGGTCAGGTGATGCGCCGCCGCCTCGACCATGTCGCGCACCTTGATGCGGCCATGCAGCACCTCATGTTCCCAGTGCACGACCTCCGCCGGGGTCAGCCCGACCAGCCCCAGGCTCAGCGGGCGCTGGCCACCGTCGGGCAGGTCGATCATCCGGGTCAAAAGGGCGCTGGGGGCGACAAGATGGGTGTCGCTGCCCAGATCCGCGCCTAGTTTGGTCAGGATATTGGCGGACAGAACCGGAAATCGGGCCTTGGACAGGGCGCGTTCCAGAAACTCCAGCCCATGACTGAATTCGTGGTTGCCGATGCAGACGGCGTCATAGGCCAGATGGTTCAGCGCTGCGATCATCGGATGCTCTGCCCCGCTGGGAAAAGCGGCGGTTTCCGCGATGAAATCCCCGATCGGACTGCCTTGCAGAAAGTCGCCATTGTCCAGCAGCAGTGCATTCGGCACCTCGGCCCGCGCCTTGGCGATCAGACCCGCCAGCAGCGACAGCCCCCGCGTGCGCGACGGTTTGTCGGTGTAATAATCCCATGGCAACAGATGCATATGCAGATCCGAGGTCGCCAGCAGCCGCAGGATCGTGGTCACCCCCGGCGGAGGGACAAGCGGAAGGCCAAGGGGTCGTTTGCGCCGCGACGCGATCTGCGCGTCTTTGGCCCCGTCTTTGGCCATCTCAACTCTCCAAAAGCCAAAGGAAAAATCCCGTTGCGCCGAAAACCGATCTTCCACCTTTTGCAAGACAGTCCTAGATTGACCGAATGATCAAAGCTATGGTTTTCCCGCAAGGGTTGCAAAACTGTCGCAGAACGGCCGTCAGGGGGGTGTTGGGGTGACAGGTGTGGTTCCGGCTTTTTCAGCCGGTCAGGTGCAGCGCCATGCGGAACGTCGGGCCGGGTTTGACCCGGTGCAGGCGCAGGCGCGGGGCGCACGGATATTGGGGCTGTGGCAGGGTCAGGTGCCGCTGCGCGAAGGCGGTGGCTTGTGGCTGACTGCGCATGGCTTCCCCCAGCCTGACCCCGATGGTTCGCAGGCGGAAATGATCTATCTTGGCCAGACCCCCGATCTGGGCGAGGTGATGGCGCAGTCTTTGGGTGACGGCGACACCCCCCCCGATCTTCCCCCCGGCACCCACTGGGCCGATCTGCGGCAGGCCATGCTGGACGTGACATCGGACGAGGCGGAACTTGCCGCCACCGCCAAGGCGCTGCTGATCTGGCACAGATCGCACCGCTTCTGTTCGGCCTGCGGTGCGGCGTCAACCATGGCCGAGGCCGGATGGCAGCGCAAATGCCCCGCCTGTCAGACCGCGCATTTCCCGCGCACCGATCCGGTGGTCATCATGCTGGTGACACGCGGCGACAACCTGCTGCTTGGCCGCAGTCCCGGCTGGCCGGAAGGCATGTATTCCACCCTTGCCGGCTTCATGGAGCCGGGCGAGACGGTAGAAGCCGCCGTGCGCCGCGAGGTGGCCGAAGAAACCGGCATCCAGATCGGCCGCGTGCGCTATCTGTCGTCGCAGCCATGGCCCTTTCCCGCATCGTTGATGCTGGGCTGCCATGCCGAGGCCCTGTCGGACATCATCACCCTTGACCCGGCAGAGTTGGAAGATGCGCTTTGGGTCACCTCCGCCCAGATGGTCAGCATTCTGGCTGGCCTGCATCCGACGATCAAACCCATGCGGCGCGGCGCGATTGCCCAGTCGCTGGTGGTCAACTGGCTTGCAGACCGTCACGATTAAGGCCAAGGTTTTTGCGCTGCCGAAATGGCCCGCAACCACCACTTAAGACCAAGAAACCACGACAGACTTTGGGTTACAGGCATGAAATTGGCGACCAAACAGGATATTGATGCTCCGGCAGACTTTGTGCTGGCGCAGCTTTGCGACTTTGAAAGTTGGGAACGCGCCGCCATGCGCCGTGGAATAGAGGTGGACCGCACCGACAAGCTGACCACGACCGCCCCCGGCATGGCCTGGCTGGCCAAATTCCGCTACCGCGGGCGCGACCGCAACCTGTCGCTGAAACTGACCCGGATGGACAAGGATGGCCATGTCGCCTTTGGGCTTGGCTCGGCCCAGTCTGACGGCATTCTGGCGGTCGAACTGGTCGAGATGGCCGCCAAACGCACCCGCGCTTTCGTCGCGATCGAGGTGATGCCGAAATCCTTCACCGCCAAGCTGTTCGTCCAATCCCTGCGGCTGGCAAAATCACGGGTCGACAAGAAACTGGTGCAACGCGCGGGCCTGTTCGCCGCCGAAATAGAAGAGCGGTATCGCCGCACTCAGACCCGCTGATCGAGGCGACACTCCGCCCCCGCTAGTCGCGTTTGCGATCCGCCGGATAGACGCCAAGGATCGCGACCTGCGTGGTGAAGAACCGCAATTCGTCCAGTGCCAGTTTGACATGCGCATCCTCGGGATGGCCTTCGATATCGGCGTAAAACTCGGTCGCGGTGAACGACCCGCCGACCATATAGCTTTCCAGCTTGGTCATGTTGACGCCATTGGTGGCAAAGCCGCCCATTGCCTTGTACAGCGCCGCCGGAATGTTGCGCACGCGAAAGGTGAAGGTGGTGATCATGGCGTCGCTGCGGCGGCTGTGATCGGCCCCGCGCGCCATCACCAGAAACCGCGTGGTGTTGTTCTTGTGGTCCTCGATATGGCGGGCCAGCACGTCCAGCCCATAGATCTGCGCCGCCAACTCGCTGGCCAAAGCCGCCCGCGTCTTGTCGCCTGCTTCGGCCACTTCGCGGGCCGCGCGGGCATTGTCGGAACTGACCTTGCCCTTGATCGCATGGCTTTTCAGAAAGCCCGCGCATTGCGGCAGGATCACCACATGACCATGCGCTTCGGTTACGTCGGACACCTTGGCACCCGGAACGCCCAGCAGGTTGACATGGACCCGCACGAACGCTTCATTCACGATATGCAGCCCGGCTTTGGGCAGCAGGCTGTGTACATCCGCCACCCGGCCATAAGTCGAGTTTTCTACCGCCAGCATCCCCAGATCAACCTCGCCGGTCTGGGTCTTTTCAACCACCTCTTCAAAGGTTACGCAGGGGACTGGTTCAAAATCGGGCCGCGCCTGTTGGCAGGCCTGATGGGAATAGGCCCCCAACTCCCCTTGAAACGCGATCTTGCCGGTCATTTTCACCCACTCCGCCGAAAATTTCCCCGATGGGGACGATTGGTCGCGTCAGTACACCTTGAAACCTTATGGGGGAAGCGGGTAGATACGGGCGAGCAAAGCCTCATGGGCCAATACAGCCGTCAGGCCAACCAAGCCGTAAGGAAAAGCGCGACATGTTCGACACGATGAAAGTGACCAAGGGTCTGGCGGCCGTTTGCGGATCGCTTCTGGTCTATCTTTTTGCCACCTGGGCGGCAGATGCCCTGTACAGCACTGCCGTAGAGTCGCATGGCGGCGAAGAGGTCGCGCAGGCCTATACCATCGACACCGGTGTTGAAGAACCCACCGAAACCGCCGAAGCCGGCCCCGATTTCGCCGTGGTTCTGGCCTCGGCTGATGCGACGGCGGGCGAAAAGGTGTTCGGCAAATGCAAGGCCTGCCACAAGGTCGACGGATCGAACGGCGTCGGCCCGCATCTGAACGGCGTTGTGAACCGGGCCAAAGCCTCGGTCGCGGGCTTTGGCTATTCCGAGTCGCTGGTGGCCATGGCCGCCGATGCCTGGACGCCCGAGAATATAAACGGCTTTCTGGAAAACCCCAAAGGCTATGCGCCCGGCACCAAGATGTCCTTTGCCGGCCTGTCCAAGGTTGAAGACCGCGCCAATGTCGTGGCCTATCTGGAAACCCTGCAATAACCGCCTGAAATCACCGGGATTACAGGCCGCCCCCGCTTTGGGCGGCCTTTTTCGTGGCAAATCACTTGCGCCGGAACTTGTGACATGGACTAATTCGAAACTAGATTACTCTATGCAATGAAGCGGCTTCAAACCGCCCCGCAACAGGAGAGACCGATGCCCCCCATGACCCGCACGCAGGCGAAAGCCCTTGATCAGCGCAAACTGGCCAAGGCAATGGGGGCGGGTCTGCTGATCGCGGCCTGCCTGATGCCCTTTGCCGGGCGCGCGCAGGATGTCACGGTCAGCCATGGCATTTCGACCTTTGGCAATCTGAAATACCCCGCCGACATGGCGCATCTGGACTATGTGAACCCCGATGCGCCCAAAGGCGGAGAGTTCAGCCAATGGGCCTTTGGCACCTTCGATTCGATGAACCCCTATTCGATTCAGGGCGTGCCGGCCGCGCTGGCGTCGATCCTGTACGAATCCATCCTGACCTCGACCGCGGATGAAATCGGCGCGTCCTACTGCCTGATGTGCGAAACGATGGAATTTCCCGCCGACCGGTCTTGGGTGATCTTCAATCTGCGCAAGGATGTCAAATTCTCGGACGGATCACCCTTCACCGCCGAGGATGTGGTGTTCAGCTATAACCTGCTGCGCGAAAAGGGCATTGCCGAATTCCGTGCCGTCTTTAACGAAAAGGTTCAAGGCGTCGAAGCTTTGGATCCCTATAAGGTCAAGTTCAGCTTTGTCCCCGGCACCCCGTTCCGCGACATGCCCGCCACCGTCGGCAGCCTGACGATCTTTTCCAAGGCCGACTATGATGCCAATGCCCGCGATCTGGAAAAATCCTCGCTCGATCCCTTCCTTGGCACCGGTCAATACGTATTGGACAGCATGAAACCGGGTGAACAGATCATCTATCGCCGCAACCCCGACTATTGGGGCAACACCCATCCGCTGGCCATTGGCACCGGCAATTTCGACACCCTGCGCGTCGAATATTTCGCCGATGACACCGCCGCGTTTGAGGCATTCAAGACCGGCACCTATACCTTCCGAAATGAAAACTCGTCCAAGCAATGGGCGACGGGCTATGAGTTTCCGAACCTGATCGACGGCTGGGTCAAGAAAGAGGAAATCGCCAACGGCAACATCGCCTCTGGCCAAGCCTTCCTGTTCAACCTGCGCCGCGAGAAATTCCAGGACCCCCGCGTGCGCGAAGCCATCGGCTTGATGTTCAACTTTGAATGGTCGAACGAGACGTTGTTTTACGGGCTGTACCAGCGGATCAATTCGATCTGGGACAACACGCAGATGGCCGCCGTCGGCCCGGCCAGCCCGGCCGAGGTCGCGATCCTGCAACCCTTGGTGGACGAGGGCCTGCTTGACGCCGCGATCCTGACCGACCCGGCGCTGATGGCCCCGGTGTCGTCGAAAGACACCCAGCTTGACCGCGCCAACCTGCGCAAGGCCAGCGCCCTGCTGGACGAGGCAGGCTGGGCCGTGGGCGAAGACGGCAAGCGCCGCAACGCCAAGGGCGAGGTTCTGGCGGTCGAATTTCTGGAAGATTCGCCCAGCTTTGAGCGCGTCATCAACCCCTATGTCGAAAACCTGAAGGCGCTGGGCATTGACGCCACCCTGACCATCGTGGACGCCGCCCAGATGAGCCAGCGGTCAGACCCGCCTGCCTTTGATTTCGACATGATCGTCGGCAATGCGGTCAACGGCTATGAACCCGGCGGCGAGATGCAGCAAAGCTACTCCTCGGAAACCAAAGACAATTCTACCCGCAACCGGGCAGGCGTTGCCAATCCGGCGGTGGACCGTCTGCTTGACGGCATCGAAGCCGCCCAGACCCGCGAAGAGCTGGACGTGGCAACCCAAGCTCTTGACCGCGCGCTGCGATCCACCAAATTCTGGGTGCCGCAGTGGTACAAAAGCGTCTACACCGTCGCCTATTTCGACATCTATGGCCGCCCCGAAGCGCCGCCGAAATACGCGCTGGGCGAGATGTCGTATTGGTGGATCGACACCGAAAAGGCCGACAAACTGCGCGCCGCCGGGGTTCTGAAGTAAGGCATGCTGTCTTATATCCTGCGCCGCCTGCTTCTGGTGATCCCGACCCTGTTCGGGATCATGGTGGTCAACTTTGCCCTGACCCAATTCGTGCCCGGTGGCCCGATTGATCAGGTCATCGCCCGCGTGCAAGGCGAAGGCGACAGCATCGAGGCGCTGACCGGAAACGGATCGGACCCCGGCATCGAAGCCTCGGACGGCGACAGCGCCTATATCGGCGCGCGCGGCCTGCCGCCCGAATTCATCGACAAGCTGGAAATTGACTTCGGCTTTGCCCGCATCACCTGCGCAAAGGATTTTGTCGGCACCCCGACCCTGAAAGACCCGGCCTGCCTGAAAGAGCAGATCGGCGCCTTTGAACGGTTCTGGATCATGCTGGGCAATTACCTGACCTTCGATTTTGGCGAAAGTTACTTCCGCGATATCGGCGTTTTCGAACTGGTGGCGGAAAAAATGCCGGTGTCGATAACGCTGGGCCTGTGGTCAACGCTGATCGCCTATATCGTGTCGATCCCACTTGGCATCCGCAAGGCGGTCAGCGAGGGCTCTCGGTTTGACAGCTGGACCTCGGCGGTGATCGTGGCCGCCTATGCCATCCCGTCCTTTCTGTTCGCCATCGTGCTGATCGTGCTGTTCGCCGGTGGCAGCTATTGGCAGATCTTTCCCCTGCGCGGCCTGACCTCGGACGGGGCGGAAAACCTGGGGCTGCTGGCGCGGTTCGGCGATTACATCTGGCACATCACCTTGCCGGTCGTGGCCATGCTGATTTCCAGCTTCACCACGCTGACGCTGCTGACCAAGAACAGCTTTCTGGACGAAATCCGCAAGCAATACGTCATGACCGCCCGCGCCAAGGGCCTTTCCGAGGGGCGGGTTCTGTACGGCCACGTTTTCCGCAACGCCATGCTGATCGTCATCGCGGGCTTTCCCAGCCTGTTCATCTCGGTCTTCTTTGGCTCCAGCTTGTTGATTGAAACGATCTTTTCCTTGGATGGTCTGGGGCAGTTGGGCTTCAAATCAGCGGTAGAGCGGGACTATCCGGTGATTTTCGGCACGCTGTTCGCCTTTGGCCTGCTGGGTCTGGTGATGGGGATCCTGTCGGATCTGATGTATGCTTGGGTCGATCCGCGCATCGACTTTGAAAGCCGGGGGTAGGCGATGAAACTGTCCGCCCTGAACCAGCGCCGCTGGAAGAACTTCAAATCCAACCGCCGCGCCCTGTGGTCGCTGATCCTGTTCGGCGCTTTGTATATCCTGTCCTTGGGGGCCGAAGTTCTGGCCAATGACAAACCCCTGCTGGTCAGCTACCGCGGCGATTGGCACATGCCCTTTCTGCGGTTCTATTCCGAACGCGATTTTGGCGGCGATTTCCAGACCGAAGCGGTCTATCCCGATCCCGTGGTGCAATGCCTGATCCGGTCCGGCGGCATGGTGGACTGTTTCGACACGCCCGACACGCTGATCCAGTCGATTGATCTGGGCCAGATGGACGGGACCGAAGGCTTTATCGAAGGCCATATCGTCTGGGCGCCGATCCCCTACAGCTTTACCACCGTCAACAATGTCGATGGCGCGGCGCCGTCCGCCCCCGACGCCAAACACCTGCTGGGCACCGACGACACCGCGCGCGATGTTCTGGCGCGGGTGATCTATGGCTTCCGCCTGTCGGTCAGCTTTGCGCTGATCGTGTCGGTCCTGACCTCGGTCATCGGCATCGTCGCGGGGGCGGTGCAGGGCTATTTCGGCGGCCTGACCGACCTGATCTTTCAGCGCGTGATCGAGGTGTGGGGGGCCATCCCCATGCTCTATGTCATCATCATCGTTGCCGCGATCTGGCAGATGAATTTCTGGCTGCTGGTCGGGCTGTCGGTGGTCTTTGGCTGGATGGGGCTGGTCGGTCTGGTGCGGGCCGAATTTTTGCGCGCGCGGAATTTCGAATATGTCCGCGCTGCGCAGGCGCTGGGGGTGACGGATGCCAAAATCATGTTCCGCCACGTCCTGCCCAATGCCATGGTCGCCACCCTGACCATGCTGCCCTTCGTGATCACCGGGGCCATCGGCTCGCTTGCAAGCCTTGATTATCTGGGCTTTGGTCTGCCCTCCTCGGCCCCGTCGCTGGGGGAATTGACCCAGCAGGCCAAACAGAACCTGCAAGCGCCCTGGCTGGCCTTCACCGCCTTCGTCACCTTCGCCACCATGCTGTCGCTTCTGGTCTTTGTCTTCGAAGGCGTGCGCGATGCCTTTGATCCCCGAAAGACCTTTAGATGAGCTTGCTGGAAATCAAGGATCTGACCGTCACCTTCCATCAGGATGGCCGCGACATCCGTGCCGTGCGCGGTGTCAGCCTGCGGGTGGAAAAGGGCGAGACTTTGGCACTGGTGGGCGAAAGCGGGTCCGGCAAATCGCTGACCGCGCTGTCCACGGTGAAACTGCTGCCCGACACGGCGGAATATTCCGGCGCGGTGCTGTTCAAGGGCGTCGATACCCTGCAAATGGCCCCGCGCGATTTGCAGCGCCTGCGCGGCAATGACATCAGTTTCATCTTTCAGGAACCGATGACCAGCCTGAACCCGCTGCACACCATCGAAAAGCAGTTGGCGGAATCGCTGTTGCTGCATCAGGGCCTGACCGGCGCGCGCGCCCGCGTCCGCGTGCTGGACCTGCTGACAAAGGTCGGCATTTCCGACCCCGAAAGCCGCCTGTCAGCCTATCCGCACCAATTGTCCGGGGGTCAGCGCCAGCGGGTGATGATCGCCATGGCGCTGGCCAACGGTCCCGAACTGCTGATCGCGGATGAACCTACGACGGCGCTGGATGTGACCATTCAGGCCCAGATCCTTGAACTTCTGGCCGATCTCAAACGATCCGAAGGGCTTAGCCTGCTGTTCATCACCCATGATCTGACCATCGTGCGCCGGATTGCCGACCGCGTGGCGGTGATGAAAGACGGCGAGGTGGTTGAAACCGGCCCGGTCGAGACGGTGTTCACCAACCCCCAACACCCCTATACCCGCAGCCTTCTTGCGGCAGAGCCGAAGGGCAACCCCCTGCCCATAGCGCCCGATGCGCCGGTGGTCCTGTCCGCCGACAAACTGCGCATCTGGTTTCCGATCCACCGTGGCCTTCTGCGCCGCACCGTGGGCCATATCAAGGCGGTCAATGACACCTCGCTGACCCTGCACCGGGGCGAAACCCTTGGCATCGTGGGCGAAAGCGGGTCGGGCAAGACCACCCTTGCCCTTGCCCTGTTGCGACTTCTGCCGTTTGAGGGCCGCGCAGTGTTTCTGGGCCGCAACCTGGCCCAAGCGCATGGCACCGCCCTGCGCGCCCTGCGCCGGGACATGCAGATCGTGTTTCAGGATCCCTTCGGCAGCCTGTCGCCGCGCATGACCGCCGAAGAAATCATTGCCGAAGGTCTGACCGTCCACGGCCTGCAACCCGGCCGCGACCGCCGCGACATGGTGGCCGAGGTTATGACAGAGGTCGGTCTGGACCCCGCCACCATGACCCGCTACCCGCATGAATTTTCCGGCGGCCAGCGTCAGCGCATCGCCATCGCCCGCGCCATGATCCTGCGCCCGCAACTGCTGGTCCTGGACGAGCCGACCTCGGCTCTGGACATGACGGTGCAGGTGCAGATCGTTGATCTGCTGCGCGAATTGCAAGAAAAATACCATCTGGCCTATCTGTTCATCAGCCATGATCTGCGGGTCGTGCGCGCGCTGGCCCACCGCGTCATGGTGATGAAAAACGGCGATGTGGTCGAAGAGGGCACGGCGGCGCAAGTCTTTGCCGCGCCGCAGAACCCCTATACACAGGCGCTGCTAAAGGCGGCTTTTGGTCCGGTCCGATGAAGATCCTGTTCGTCCATCAGAACTTTCCCGGCCAGTTCCTGCGTCTGGCCCCCGAACTTGCCCGGCGCGGCCACGAGGTTCTGGCGCTGACCGATCAGGCGAACAACCGCACCCAGACCATCAATGTGCTGAAATACAAAAGTGACCCCGTCACAGTCGATCCCGTCGCCACCCGCCTTGGCCGCAACTTCACCCAGAACAGCGACCGGGGCGTGTCTTGCGCCCGCGCCGCCCTGCAACTGCGCCAGCAGCGCGGCTATGTGCCGGATGTGATCTTTGGTCATTCCGGCTGGGGCGAAACCTTGTTTCTGAAAGAAATCTGGCCCGAGGCCAAGCTGATCGTCTATGCCGAGTTCTACTATAAGGGCCGGGGGGCCGACGTTGGCTTTGATCTGGAATTTGGCAAGGCCAGCTTTGATCAGGTGATGATCGCCCAAGGCCGCGCGGCGCATCTGGGTCAGTCGCTGGTGCATGCCGATGCCGGTCTGGCCCCGACGCATTGGCAAGCCTCTACTTTTCCTCCGCCGCTGCGCCGCATGATCGAGGTGATCTTTGACGGCGTTGACACCGATCTGGTGCGCCCCGACCCCGCCGCCACCCTGACCCTGCCAAATGGCCAGACCCTGCGCGCCGGGGACGAGGTTCTGACCTTCGTGAACCGCAATCTGGAACCCTACCGCGGCTATCACACCTTCATGCGCGCGCTTCCCGACGTGCTGGCCGCGCGACCGCAGGCGCAGGTGGTGATCGTCGGCGGGGACGAGGTCAGCTATGGCGCGGCCCCCAAGGACGGCAAAAGCTGGAAAGAGGTCTTTCTGGCCGAAGTGCGCGACCGTCTGGACCTGTCGCGCGTGCATTTCATGGGCAAAGTGCCCTATCCGACCTTCTTGTCGATCCTGCAAGTCAGCCGGGTCCATGCCTATCTGACCTATCCCTTCGTGCTGTCCTGGTCGATGATAGAGGCGATGGCCGCCGGGTGTCATGTCGTGGGCAGCCAGGTTCCCCCGGTGGCCGAGGCGATTGATGACGGGCTGAACGGCTCACTGGTTGATTTCTTTGACGTGCCTGCATGGTCGCGCACATTGACCACGGCGCTGGCCGATCCGGCGCGGTTTGATCCGCTGCGGCAGGCGGCGCGGCAAACCGCCATAACCCGCTACGATCTGCGCGCGGTCTGCTTGCCGAAAATGGTGCAATTCGTCGAAGGCTTTGCGCGTCAGGGTTGACTTTGGTCTTACCCGCCCGGCCCGCTATTCCGCCGCCACGATCCGCCCGCCGCCGCCCAAAGGACGCCGTGGCCTGGTCTGGCGCGATCCGAACAGATCCACCACATTGGCGCGGTCCTGCGTCGGGGCATGCCCCTTGGCGATGGCAGAAATGTCGCGCACGATATGCGGCCAGAAGCCCGACCGAACCAGCGTCAACCCTGACTGGAAAATCGCCGGATCTTCGCTGATGCCGGACATGTTCACCAGATCCCCGACCTTCAGGCTTTCCTGCGTTTGCGGACCGGGATCGCCCGAGGCCATCTGGTCAGACCCCGCCACAACGACCAACGCCTTGCGCCCATCCGGTCTGATCCATGCTATGATTCCGAGCATCGCAGTACTCACTTGCCCCAGGACTGATCGAATGGATCCGTCTCTTTTAGAATAGTCAGACAGGGGCCAAGGGAAAGATGGCGATGCCGATCAAATATGACCGTTTTTCGGACAAGTCTGTGCGAAATTCGAACATAAAGTCTTGCGGTCGGCGGGGCTCTGCGGCTAAAGATCGGGCCTTAGCTTAGGAAACCATCATGCCTGCGACCGAAATCGACCCCAAACCGCAAAATCTGTCCGAATTGCGGATGGTTTTTGCCCGGAATCTGACCACATTGGTGGATCAGGAGAGGTCGGTGTCCGATTGCGCCCGAAAACTGCGGATCAGCCGGTCCCAGTTGAACCGGTTTCTGGCGGGCGAGACTTATCCGCGCCCCGACATCCTGCAACGACTTTGCCAGCATTTCGGCACAGATGCGCGGATTCTGACCACCCCCTTGGCCGAGCTGAACCATGTCGCCCCGCCGCTGGCCATAGGCTCGCTTTTGCCTGACCTTCTGGACGGGCTGGAGCCTGTTCCCGCCACCGTCCTGCCCGACGGGATCTATGCCGAATGGATGCTGTCCACCGTCGAGATGGGCCTGGTCGAGGTGCATCTGATCCGCATCTATACCGAAAATTCCCGCCGTCTGGGACGGGTGCGGATTTCCATCGTCTCGGCGGTTCCGGGGATGAAACGCTACCGCTATCCGATGATCAACTGCGCGGCGCAGTATTTCATGCAGCGCGACGGCTTCGCGTCAATCGACCGGGTGGCGCAGGAAAGCTTTCACGCCTTCACCGCCTTTCGCGTTGGCTATGGCCCCTCGACAGGGGTGTTTCCGGGCTACAAACTTTCGGGCATCAGCCACCATCCCAAACGCCATTTCTCGCGCACGCCTTGCGTGTTGCTGCGTCTGGCCACCGACACAAAATCGCTGCTGGACGCCGCCCGCTTGCCCGAGTTCATGAAGTTTTCCGACGCCCCGTCACTGGTGCAGCGCATCCTGAAGGACATTCAGGACGAAGCCGGCATGTGGCAGCCGCTATAGCCTTCGGCTCGACCGCGCCCCGGACATTTTGACGGATCGCTTTTCGCCATCTGGACTTAGGCAATTCGGTTGCGCCCGCCCTTGGTTTGATCAAATCTGACAGAAAACGCGAAGGGGCCGGATATGCGGGTGCTGATCAATGGGTTCGGGCGGATCGGTCGGTCGGTGCTGCGGGCCTGGGCGCAGGAACCGCAGGCTTGGCCGGGGTTGCAGATCGTGGCGATCAACGACATCACCACCGCCGACATGTGCGCCTATCTGTTTGAATTTGACAGCATCTTTGGCCCCTGGAAGGGAAGCGTCACGCTGGACGGTGCCATCCTGCGGGTCAATGACCATGCCCTGACCCTGACGCAAAGCCCGGATCTGTCGGTCTTGGATCTGTCCGGCATAGATCTTGTGATGGAATGCACCGGACGCGCCGACAGCGCCGATATTGCCAGGCGCGGGCTGCGGGCCGGGGCGAAAAAGGTGCTGATTTCAGGCCCCTCTGCCGCTGCCGACTTTACCGTGGTTCTGGGCGCGAACGAGGCGGGGTTGCAGGGTCAGGCCGTGGTGTCCAACGCCTCTTGCACCACCAACGCGCTGGCCCCCTTGGTCCGTCTGCTGGATCAGAACTGGGGACTGATCAGCGGCTCGATGACCACGGTGCATTGCTATACCGGCAGCCAGCCGACAATGGATGCCCCCGCCGCCGATTTCGCGCGCAGCCGCGCCGCCGCCTTGTCAATGGTGCCCACGACCACCTCGGCGCAGCGCCTGCTGGACCTTGTGCTGCCGCAGATCGCCGGGCGGATCATGGGGTCGGCGGTGCGGGTGCCGGTCGCCTCGGTCTCCTGCGTCGATCTGACGGTTCTGACTGACCGCCGCCCGGATATGGACACGGTGAACGCCGCCTTTCGTCAGGCGGGCGGCGTGATCGGCGCGACTGACCGGGCCTTGGTGTCAACCGATCTGCGCGCGCGGAGTGAAAGCATCGTCATGGCCACCACCGAAACCCGGACCACGCCGCAGGGGTTGCTGAGGGTGTTCGGCTGGTACGACAACGAATGGGGCTTTTCCAACCGCATGCTGGACGTGGCGCTGCGGATGGCCTAGGCGCGCAGGGCCGCCGCCAGTTTGTCCAGAAACAGATCGACATGCGCGCGGCCAAAGACCAAAGGCGGGCGAATTTTCAGCACATTCGCCCGGGGTCCGGTGGCCGAGATCAGAACCCGCGCCTCACGCAGATGGTTGACCACCTGCATCGTGCGCGCCGCATCGGGCCGCATCGGATCGCCGTCCTGCACGATTTCCGCCCCCAGAAACAGCCCCGCCGCGCGAATCGGTCCCAGCGCGGCATGATCCGCCGCCAGCGCCCGCAGCCCCTCGGTGAAATAGGCCCCGACCGTTGCGGCGTTCTGCATCAGGCCCTCATCCTCGATCACTTCCAGCACCGCCATCGCGGTGGCCGCCGCCACGGCATTGCCGCCAAAGGTGTTGAAATACCGCACCTTGGCCCCGAAGGCCTCTATCACGCGGGGCTGCATCACCAGCCCGGCCACCGGATAGCCATTGCCCATCGGCTTGCCCAAGGACACCATGTCGGGCAAGATCCCATGCCGTTGAAAGCCCCACATCGACCCGCCAGTGCGGCCAAAGCCCGGCTGCACCTCATCCGCGATGAACAGCCCGCCGGCGCGGTGGATCACCGCCACCGCCGGGGCCAGAAACCCCGCCGGATCCACAAACACCCCATCGGATGAAAACACCGTGTCCACGATCAGCGCCGCCGGTTTGATGCCGTGCCGCGTCAGATCATCAACCGCACCTTGCACCGCCGCCGCGAAAGCCGCGCCCAGATCGCCCGTAATCCGCAAGGGATCGGGCGCCGGAATGGTCCGCACATGCGCCCCCAGATCGACCCCAACGCCCAGACTGGGCGACATGGCGGCAATGGCGGCGGTCACCCCGTGATAGGCGTTTTCGGTCACGATGAACCCGGTGCCGCCGGTGTGGGCCTGCGCGATGCGAAACGCCAGATCGTTCGCTTCGGACCCGGTGCAAGTGAACATCACATGGCTTAACTCGGGCGGGAAGGTCGCCAGCAGCTTTTCAGCATAGGCCAGAACCCCGTCGTGCAGATACCGAGTGTGGCTGGCGAACAGGGCCGCCTGCCGCGCCGTGGCCGCCACCACATGCGGATGGCAATGCCCGACCGAGGCGACATTGTTATAGGTGTCCAGATAGGCATTGCCCTGCGGGTCATACAGCCAGACCCCGTCACCCCGCACCAGATGCACCGGGGTTTCGTAAAACAGCCGGTACGCCGGTCCCAGCAGCTTTTGCCGCCGCGCCACCAGCGCCAGTTCGTCCGGGCCAAGATCGCCGTGGCCGGGACGATAGGCATTGGGCATCGCACCTTGGGGATTGGTCATGTCAGCCTCAGATCCTTCAGAAATTGGTCCTGCGCGCGCGCCCGGTCCAGCCCGGCAAAGGCCAGCAGCCCAGCCCGCGCGCGTGGCACATTGCGCAGGATATACCCCGCATTGTCAGGATAGCGCGCCGCGCGGTGATGCGCGATGCATAAGGTGGTCAGCCACCGGGTTTCGACCAGCGCAATCACCAGCGCTGCCTCGGCCCCGGTCAGCGGCAGCGTGGCGTGATAGGCGGCGCAGAACTGGGTGAGGGTGGTCATGGGATCGTCCGCTTCGACCAGGTAACTGGCCGCCACCGCCAGATCACAGATCAAAGGCGTGCGCACCATGTCGCCAAAATCAAGGATCCCGGTGACGCGGGCATGATCCTGCGACACCAGAATATTATGCGGATTCAGATCGTTGTGCAGCACCTGCGCGCGAAGGGCGGGCAGGGCAGGGGCGACGTGATCGTCAAACCGCTGCAAGACCGCATGGCCCGCCCGGTGCAGATCCGGCGGCAGATCCGCCAGCAGGGGCCGCAAGCCGCTGGCCCGCTGGATGTCCCATTGCAGCACATGGTCGGCCCCCGGATGGTCAAACCCCGCCAACCCCAACGCCAGCCGCGCCGCCATCCGCCCCATGTCCGACCGCAAGGCGGCCGAGGGCGCGGCGCGGTGCATCATCTCGCCCTCCAGATAGGTCAGCACCCGGAAAATTCCTTGGCGCAGAACCACTTCGGTCACCCCGGTTAGGCTGCGGATCACCCGGGGCACTGGCAGACCGCTCCCCTCCAGATGCAGCAAGGCTTCGGTCTGGAACCGCGTGACCTGCGCCGGCTCGGCCGGATTGGCCAGTTTCAGCACATAGGCGCCCTGCGCCGAACGCAGCAGGTAATTCACATCCCGTTCAGAGGTCAGCGGCACCAGCGCCCCCGTCAGCCCGAAATGCTGCAACGCGGCGCGGGCGGCCTGATCGGGCGCAAAGTCGGGCGGCGGGCAGGACAGGCTCGCGCCAAGGGGGGATGCGGGGATCATACGGCCGGACTGTGCCTGTCTGATGGGCTTTGCCTGCCAGATGGGGCGGGCGTCGGGGCGAAGTCAAGGGCGGGCGGGGTCCAGTCCGGGCGGGTCCAGTCCGGGCTGGGTCGCCATCCCCCCTTTACAGACCCCCCGCTTTGGGCCGAACTGGCGACAGGGGGGCACCGCATGGATATGGGATTGCAAGGCAAGGTGATCGTGATCACCGGGGCGGCCAGCGGCATCGGTCGCGCCTGCGCGCAACTGGCAAGGGACGAGGGCGCGGATCATCTGGTCCTGACCGACCGCAACGCACCCGGCCTGTCCACCGTCGCCGCCCAGATATCCGCCCATCCCATCCTTGCCGACCTGTCCTCGGTTGACGGTGCGCGCGCCGTCATCGACCAGACCCTGACGCGGTTTGGCCGCATCGACGGGTTGATCAACGCCGCCGGACTGACCACGCGCGGATCGGTCGCGACCGGCGATGTCGCGGTCTGGGATCAGCTTTTCGCCGTCAACGCCCGCGCGCCTTTTGTGCTGATGCAAGGCGTCGTGGCCGATCTTCTGGCCCGCCGCGCGCCGGGGTCCATCGTCAACATCTTGTCGATGAACGCCCACTGCGGCGCGCCGGATCTGGCGATCTATGCCGCCACCAAGGGCGCGATGACCACCCTGACCCGCAACGCCGCCCATGCCCATATGGCCGACCGCATCCGCGTCAACGCCGTCAATCTGGGCTGGGTCGCGACCGAGGCGGAAGATCACATGCAATCCGTCACCTTGGGTCATGGTCCCGGCTGGCAGGCCGAAGCCGCCGCCAAACTGCCGCTGGGCCGCATGGTCACCGCGTTGGAATCCGCCCGTCTGGCGATCTATCTTCTGGGCGAGGCCTCGGTTCCGACAAGCGGCTCTGTCGTCGATCTTGAACAATATGTGGCCGGGGCCATTCATTAAAGGGCGCGTCAGATGGCCAAACCCCCCAACCCAACCGCAGCCCTGATCCGCGACTACGAGGGTCTGCGCGCCGCCCTGGTCGCGCGTCAGGATCAACTGAGCCGCCGCCTGCAACAGGTCGCGCGCTTTTTCCTGAACCATCCAGAAGAGGTGGCAATCAACACGCTGGTGCGGCTGGCCGTTCTGGCGCAGGTGCCGCCCGCCACCATCACCCGCTTCGCCAAGGAAATGGGCTTTGTCGGCTTTGCCGATCTGCAAGCCGTCTTTCGCGAGCGTCTTTTGGGCCCGCGCCTGCCCTATGCGCAGCGCATGGCCGATCAGGCCGCAGCCCCCTTGGACATCCAGATCGGGGATGACGATTTGTCTAACCCCGCAAAGGTGTTCCAAGGCTTTGTTCAGGCTGCGGTGTCGTCACTTTTGCGCATCGAACACTCCTTGGATCTGGCAGAACTTGCCGCTTTTGTGCAGGTTCTGGCCGACGGCGAGGTGGTGCATGTCGCCGCCGCGCGCGGGGCCTTCGGCATGGGGGCCTATGTGGTCTATGGCCTGTCCTCGATCGGCAAACGCGCCCATCTGATCGACAATCTGGGCGCGATGCGGCTGGCGCAGGTCGCGGCCATCGGCCCAAGGGATGTGCTGCTGGTGATCACCTTTGACGACTACACCCCCGAAACGGTGGAGATCGCCCAGACCGCCGCGCAAAAGGGCCTGCGCGTGGTGTCGATCACCGACAACGCCCTTAGTCCTGTCGCCGCCCTGTCCGAACGCGTGTTGTTCGTGACCGAGGCGCGTCTTGGCCATTTCCGCAGTCAGGTTCCCGCCATGGTGGTCTGCCAGTCGGTGATCGTCTCGCTGGGCCGTCGCATGGCGCTGGCCCCCGACGCATGATGACCCCCGACGCCTGATGAAATGAAATAATCATTCCGCCGTAAATGAAATATTGATTGCAAAGAATCGATCTGCGACTAATCCTGCCCGCAGAAATCTCACCTTGGGAGGGGGGAGCGTGATGATCGGCACCTGCGCTTTCCGCTTTGACGATGCCCGGGTTCTGGTGGTCGGCGCCAGCCGTGCCGGGATCGGCGCGGCCATCGCTCGGGCGTTTCAGGCCGCCGGTGCGCAGGTCGCCATCACCGGGGCCGAACCCACCCCCGCCGCCGAAGATCAGGGCCGCTTTGCTTATTCCCAACTGGACATCACGGATCCAAAGGCCGTCAAGGATCTTGCCCTGCGCACCGACCGCCTTGATATCCTTGTCAATTGCGCCGCCATCACCGCCCGGGGCGAGGAAATGGCACCAGAGTTTTTTGAACGCGTCGTCAACGTCAACCTGTTTGGCACCTTCC
>JANNBI010000289.1:0-3550 GCA_031385345.1 Paracoccaceae bacterium
GGTGCCTGCCACCCATGTTGCCAGAACCTTACCCTCCATCCGCGCGCCGTCAAAGGGGGTGTTCTTGGATTTGGACAGCAGGCTGAACCGGTCAAGAACAAAGGGCGTGTCTGGATTGAACAGGATCAGATCCGCCGGCGCGCCTTCGGCCAGACGGCCCTGGGGCAGGTTCAGCCGCTTGGCGGGGTTCAGCGCCAGCGCCCGGAACAGCGTCGGCACTGAACCCTGCCAAGCGGTTGAACCTGCCCCAAGGCCGTCTGGCCGAAGGCGCGCCAGCGGATCTGATCCTGTTCAATCCCGACACGCCCTTCGTTCTTGACCGGTTCAGCCTGCTGTCCAAATCCAAGAACACCCCCTTTGACGGCGCGCGGATGGAGGGTAAGGTTCTGGCAACATGGGTGGCAGGCACCCAGGTTTTTGCCGCGAAGTGATCTGATGCCAGACCTGTTGACCCCAAACCTTACCCTGATCCTTGTCGCCGTCCTGGCCTATCTGCTGGGATCGGTGCCCTTTGGATTGGTGATCACACGGGCGATGGGTCTGGGCGATCTGCGCCAGATCGGATCGGGCAATATTGGCGCAACGAATGTTTTGCGCACCGGAAACAAGCGGGCGGCGGCGGCGACGCTGATTTTGGACGGGGCCAAGGGCGCGGTGGCGGTGCTGATCGCCCGCGCGGTGACGGGGCATGAAGATGCTGCCCAACTGGCCGCGCTGTGCAGCTTTCTGGGCCATCTGTATCCGGTCTGGCTGCGCTTCAAGGGCGGCAAGGGCGTCGCGACCTTTCTGGGCACCTTGCTGGCGCTGTGCTGGCCGGTCGGGCTGGCGGTTTGCGCGACATGGGCGGTCAGCGCCGCGATTTTCCGCATGTCATCGCTGGCCGCGCTGATCGCGGCGGCCACTTCGGGATTCTGGCTGTTCGCCTTTGGGCAGGGTCGGATGCTGGTTCTGGTGCTGATCCTGACCCTGTTGATTTACATCCGCCACTGGGCCAATCTGGAACGCATCAAGGCCGGAACCGAGCCGAAGATCGGCGCGAAAAAGGCGTGAGGCTCTACAGACTGCTTTCCTCATATATCCGGTTCAGGTCGGCCGCCCAGGGACCAAAATAGGCGCGCAACCAGCGATCGGCCTGGGTCGTGCCGGATTTGACCGAGTGGACCAGCGGGGCCAGATAGACCTCTTCACCCAAGCCGCGACCAGCCAGACCGGCATGGGACAGGCCCACGGCGGCGCGGGCCAGATCCAAGATCTTGACGCCGTTCGCTTCGCCCTGCAACCCGGCGACCGAGGCGGCAACCCGCAGCCCCTCGCGGGTTTCAGAGTCCAACCCCTTGACCAGATCCCAGGCGGCATCCAGCGCGGTCTGGTCGTACATCAGCCCGACCCAGAAGGCGGGCAAGGCGTTGATATGGGCCTGATCGCCGCAATCCGCCCCGCGCATTTCGATGAATTTCTTGACCCGCGCCTCGGGGAAAACGGTCGTCATATGGTCGGCCCAATCCGACAGCGTCGGCTTTTCGCCGGGCAACGCGGGCAGGTTTCCAGCCAGAAAATCCCGAAAGGATTGGCCCAAGGCGTTGATATATTTGCCATTCCGATAGACGAAATACATCGGCACATCCAGGACCCAATCGACGTAGCCTTGAAAGCCCATGCCCTCGTCAAAGGCGAAGGGCAGCATTCCTGTGCGGCTGTCATCCAAGCCGCGCCAGATCCGGCTGCGCCAGGATTTATGGCCGTTCAGCTTGCCGTCAAAGAACGGCGATGAGGCGAACAGCGCAGTCGCCACCGGCTGCAAGGCCAGCGACACCCGCAGCTTTTTCACCATATCCGCCTCGGACGCGTAATCCAGATTAACCTGCACGGTCGAGGTGCGGTACATCATCTGCGTGCCATGCGTGCCAACGCGGCCCATGTAATCGGTCATCAGCTTGTAGCGGCCCTTGGGCATGACCGGCATCGTGGCCCCGTCCCAGATCGGCGCGGCACCGATCCCCATAAACCGCACGCCCATCGGGTCACAGATGGCCTTGACCTCGTCCAGATGCGTTTGCAATTCGGCGGCGACCTGCCCCATGTCCGACAGCGCCGCGCCGGACAGTTCGAACTGCCCGCCGGGTTCCAGACTGATGTTGGCGCCGTTGCGCGTCAAGCCGATGACATTCTCGCCCTCGGACAGCGGGGTCCAGCCGTAGCGGGCCTGCAAAGCGGCGAAAATGGCCGAGATCGACCGATCCCCGGCATAGGGCAGCGGCGCGTGGGTGTCGGTCAGCCAACCGAACTTTTCATGCTCGGTCCCGATGCGCCAATCGGCGCGCGGTTTGTTGCCCGCTTCCATATATTCGGCCAGCTGCGCAAAGCTTTCGATGGTGCCGCCGCCGGATTGTGGGATGGACATTGCGTCGCCTTTTTCTGCCATGCTTTAAGAGGCCCAGAGGTGATGCGGCGACGCTGGACTGTCAAGGGCGGACGGCGGGGTGGCAGACGGAAAAGCCGCATCTCTTTCCCCTAGGTCAAAGTGTTAATTGTCCGTGAATCCGGGCGCCGGGGGGTGCCAAGCACGGGCTGCTTGGGACTAAGTGGCAGGCATAGACGCCAAAAATTTGCACGGCACCCCAAAGAATGACGCGTCAGGCGGCCAAGATCTGAGTGGGGTCTTGGCCGTTTTTCGTTTGATTTAGCCCGGGTAGGGGTCAGCCCGCCGTCAATCCGGCCTTGGCGATGCGCCGCCAGATCACCCGCATTTCGGGGCCACTGGTGGCCAGGTCGGTGGATCCACTATCCCCCGCCGTGGGCCGGTCCAGCGCAGCGGCAAGGGCGGTCACATCCATTCCGGGCAAAGCGGCGAAGGCGTCGAACAATTGCCCGGCACCGCTGGCATCGACCGGCACCAGCATCGCCTGCCCGTCGGCTTGTTTGACCCGCCACAGCCGCCGTCCGCGCATCGTGACCAGCCGCAGTTCGACCGCTTCATGCAGGCTGATGAAACCGCCCACCTCTGGCCCCAGATAGGCCAGTTGCGCCTCGTCCAGCTCTACCAGACCCGGCGCGCCGACCGCCTGTTCAAAGCGCAGACGGGCGCGGGCGTGGCGGATCAGCACGGCGGACAGCGCCAGAAGGATCACGCCCAGCGGCACAAGAACCCAGCCGCCCAGGGCGATCAGCCACAGACCCACCACCGCGATGGCCCCGGTGACCAGCACCTCGCGCAGACGCCACAGGCCGGTCAGGATTTCGGGACGAACGAAGCTCATATCCAGTCTCCCAAGGTGGCCTGCCACAGGGTCAGGGCCGCCACAGCCGCCGTATCCGCCCGCAGGATGCGCGGCCCCAAGGACACAGGTAAAACCTGCGGCATGGCGCGCAGGCGCTGTTGTTCCTCGGCGGAAAAGCCGCCCTCGGGGCCGATCAGGATGGCCCAAGGCCCGCCGCGCGCCTGCCCGTCCAGCGCGGTCTTGGCGTCGGTCAGGCTTTCATCGGCCCACAGGATGCGCCGGTCTTGCGGCCAGGTGGCCAACAACCGGTCCAGCGCCACCAGTTCCGCGAC
>JANNBI010000321.1:0-7070 GCA_031385345.1 Paracoccaceae bacterium
GGGATCGGGGCCAGATAGGGGCTGTCGGTTTCCAAAAGGATGCGGTCCAGCGGTGCCGCCGCGAAGATGGCGCGCAGGTCTGAACTTTTGGGGAAGGTCGCGATGCCCGACATGGACAGATAAAACCCCATCTCCAACGCCGCCTGCGCCAGCACCGCACCGGAGGAAAAGCAATGCATGACGCAAGGGTAGGGCCGCTGCGCCATGCCTTCGGACAGGATCCGGGCCACGTCGTCATCCGCCGCCCGCGCGTGGATGATCAGCGGCAGACCGGTTTCCTGCGCCGCCTCGATATGGATACGCAGGCTGGTTTGCTGCACCGCCGCACTTTCGGCTGTATAGTGATAATCCAACCCCGTCTCACCGATGCCGATGAATTTCGGATGACGTGACAGTTCTACCAACTCACGGACCGAGGTCATGGGTTCTTCGGCCGCTGACATCGGGTGGGTGCCTGCCGCATAGAACACGCCGTCATAGGCCTCGGCGATGGAGCGCACCCTTGGTTCGTGGCGCAACCGGGTGCAGATCGTGACCATCCGGCCCACGCCCGCCGCCCGCGCCCGCGCGATCAGATCGGGCAATTCGCCGTCAAATTCGGGAAAATCCAGATGGCAATGGCTGTCCACGATCTCAGGAAGTGTCACGTCCGGCCCCTTGCCACTGGCTGCCCTAGGCCAAAGCCAAGGCGGTCTCTTCGATCTTCAACACCATATCCATCAGCAGGGCGAAAGGGTCAAGATTGACCGATTTGCCGCGCCGCGCCCGCAGCCCCAGATTTTGCGCCAGATCGGCCCATTGCCGGGCGGCATGGGCATCGGTCGACAGGCGGCGGATCAATTTCGCCTCGCCGGGGGCGGCCTCGGGCGGGATAGTACCGCTGGCACCGGCGCGCGCCAGACGGGCCAGAAACAAATCAATCAACCCGACGATCAGATCAAATTGCGCCACGCCCGCCTTGCCTGACCCCGCCTCGGCCAGTTTCAGGGCGAGGGGCCGCGACAGGCGGGGCAGGGTGTCGAATACCTTGATCAGGGCGGCGTATAATTCCAGCCCGTCCATCCCCACCATGCGAAACGCCGCCCCAACGGACCCTGCCGCCAGTTCCGCAAGCGCAACTTGCTGACCCGGCGGCACCTGCCCCCCGGCCTGCGTCAGGGCCGACGCCAGATCTGGCGGGGCCAACGGTCCCAGCCGCAATTCCCGGCAGCGGGATCGGATGGTCGGCAACAGCTTGGCCGGTTGATGCGAGATCAGCAGCAGCGTCACCTTGGCTGGCGGTTCCTCCAGCGTTTTCAGCAGGGCGTTGGCGGCGGCAAGGTTCATGTCATCCACCGAATCCACAATCGCCACGCGCCGCCCGCCATCCGCCGCCGACATGGTGAAAAATCCGCGCAGCTTGCGCATTTCATCGACCGAGATGATGTCCTGCCAGCGTTCCTTCTTGTCGTCATAGCCGCGCCGCAGCAAAAACAACCGGGTTTCGGCCAGGGCACGACTGCGCCGCATCACCGGGTGATCGGCGGGCGTGTCCAAAGTGACGGGAGGGGCCGGGGCGAACATGCCGCCGTCATCATCGGTCTGGGTCAGCAGGAAGCGCGCGATTTTCCAAGCCAAAGTGGCCTTGCCAACGCCGCGCGGCCCGGAAATCAGCCAGCTGTGATGCAGACGCCCGGTGGTGTAAGCGGTCAGAAAATCCGCCTCGGCCCGCGATTGCCCGAACAGGATTTGCGTCAGGCGCGGATGCGGCGCCCCGTCCAAAGCATCGGGTTCGGGGGCCGTAATTTCGATCATGGCCGGTCCAGATGGGCCAGAACCGTGGCCAGAACATCGGCCTGCACCTGTGCCAGATCGCGCGCGCCGTCGATCACCCGGAACCGGGGCTGCGCCGCGGCCAGCGCCAGAAACCCGTCCCGCGCCTTTTGTTGCAGGGCCAGCCCCATGCCTTCAAACCGCAATTCCTTGCCGGGGCGGCTGGTGGCGCGGCGCAAACCTTCGGCCGCATCAATGTCGATCAGCAGGGTCAGATCCGGTTCAACCCCGATCATCAGCGCGTGCAACCGGTCGACCATTGCCGCCAGATCGCCGCGCGTCGCGCCCTGATAGATCCGGGTGCTGTCGGCAAAACGGTCGCAGATCACCACCTCGCCGCGTGCCAGCGCCGGTAGGATGGTTTTTTCCAGATGATCACGGCGCGCGGCGGTGAACAGCAAGATCTCCGTCTCGGTTGACCAGCGATCGGCAGAGCCTTCCAGCACCAACCGGCGAATATCCTCGGCCCCCGGACTGCCGCCCGGTTCGCGGGTGTGGCAGATCGTCAGGCCGCGCGCGCGAAGCGTCTCGGCCAAAAGCCGGGCCTGCGTGGATTTTCCCGACCCGTCGATGCCTTCAAATGACAGAAAAGCGCCCGGCACCTGGGGTCAGATCCCGCTAAGATAGGTGACGCGCAGATCGGCAGCGGCCACCGCCAGCCGTTTCAGAAACCCGGCCGTCGCCACGTCGCTTTCTGCCACCAGCGGGATTTCAACCGTCTCCATGTCGGGGCGCTCGATCACCAGTTTGGCCACTTCCTGTCCCTTGGCAATCGGGGCCGACAGCGGGCCGTTAAACACCACCTCGGCCTTCAGCCCGTCATGCGACAGAGCCGGGATCAGCAGGGCAAGATCCGTGGCGGGCACCAGCCCGACTACATCGACACCGCCCAGATGCACCGGCGCTTCGGCCAGCCGCACCCCAGCCTTGGCCACGGTTTTCATCGCAAACTGCCGCATCGCCCAAGACGCGATCCGCTCTGCCTCTTCGGCGCGTTCAAGTTCAGACGCCATGCCAGAGATCGCGAAAATGATCCGACGCTCGCCCTGTTTGACCGATCCGACAAGACCATAGCCCGCCTCTTTCGTGTGGCCGGTTTTCAACCCGTCTGCGCCAATCCCCAGCTTTAGCAGGGGGTTGCGGTTGTTGGCATTGGCCGGTGCGCGGTCTTTGTAATTGTATTCCGTCATCGCAAACAGCGGATAATACTCGGGAAATTCTTCGATCAGACGGCGCGACAGCAGCCCCAGATCACGCATCGACATGCGGTGGTTGGGATCGGGCCAGCCGCTGGAATTGGCAAAGACCGACTGTTCCAGCCCGAGGGCGCGGGCGCGTTCGGTCATCTGGTCGGCAAAAGCTTCTTCGGTTCCAGCCAGTCCTTCGGCCACCACAATGCAGGCATCATTGCCCGAATTGATGATCATGCCATGCAGCAATTCTTCGACCGTGGGACGGTCATTTTCCTGCAGATACATCGTCGATCCACCGCGCGTCGTCATTTCGATCGCGCGGGCGGACACGCCAAATTCCGTGTCCATCGTCACCCGCCCGTCACGCAAAGCCTCGAACACCATGTTGATGGTCATCAGCTTTGACATCGACGCGGGCGGCACCGCCACTTCGCCGTTTTTGTCCATCAGCACGGTATGAGTGGTCATGTCATAAACCCAAGCCGAGGTGGCGCGGGTTTCAAACGCCCATAGCGGAAGAGCGACAAGGCTGGCGCAGAACGTCAGGGTCAGGTGGCGGAAAAAGGTCAACATGGCTGGCAGCTTGCCCCGCTGTTCAGGATTTCAGAAAATAGGCATCGGAAAACCCGGCCTTCTTGATCGCAGACAGGGTGGCCTTGTCGCCGCGCGCGGTGACGCTCCAGAATGATTTCCCTTGTGAGGTTTCTTTGGACACTGTCGCCCCAACCCCGGCCTTGCCCAATTGCGCGACTGCCCGCACGGCATTCTCTTCGACCGAGAAGATACCGATCTGGATCAGCTTTCCGCTGCCCGGTGCTGCGGGTACGGCGGCTTGGGCGGTCTCGGCCGGTTTGGCCTGTGGCGCGGTCGGGATCGCGGGATCGGAGGCTTTGCCAATTGCGGCAGCAGCCCCGGCGGCAATATCAGCAGCCTCGGTCGTGGGTTCCACGGTTTCGGCGGCATCCAGAATTGGCGCATTGGCAGCAGGTCCGGCCACCGGCACTTCTTCGCGGCGCAGCGCAGTCACGTTTATCTGGCCGGGCTCTCCCGCCAGAAGCCCCAAAGCCTCGGCCGCGTCGGAGGAAATTTGCAGCGTCGGGCCGGGATTGTCGCGTTCGCGTTTGAACAGCGCGCCGATCACGAACTTTCCATTGGCCGGATTGCGCAGGATCACCCGCTCCGGATCGGTCGCATCGGGTGAGGCGACCCAGACCCCGCCCAGCGATGGACGGCCATCCCAAAGCGCCTGATCGGTAACCTGAAACACATCGGGCGCTTCGACATCACGGTCCACCAGCTTGACCGATTTGGCGCTGGGGGCGGGAAGGGCGGTATCGACCGCAGCGGTCCCCTCACCTTCAACCATCGTCTCGCCGTCCAAGGGCGCGCTGGATACCGTCTCTCCGGTGATAGAGGACGGTTCTTCCGCCGCGAAAGGGCTGTCACCGGTCTGGCAACCCGCCAGCGCCAAGGCCGCGCACCCCGTCAAAAGCAAATTTCTGATCATATCCTGCCGCATCGTTTGCCCCATTTCCTGCATTCGGTCTGTGCCGAATTTGACCTGACGTGGATCTGCCCTGCAAACAGACCGATTTGGGGCATCTTTGCCCCCGATTTCGCACACCTTAAAGCGTTGCGGCCATCAGGGAAAGCCACAAGGCTGCGAGGCCCGGGTTAAGTGGCGAAAAGCCCCTGCAAGCTGCCCCCCTTCCAGAATCGATCCTGCCCCGCTATGCCCCGGCGGACGGAAGTGTGGCCGAGTGGTTTAAGGCTCTAGTCTTGAAAACTAGCGTAGGGGGAACCCTACCGTGGGTTCGAATCCCACCGCTTCCGCCAATATCCAATTTTCGTCGGTTTTCCTCCGTCGCGCTCGGTGAGAATTTCCCTTATTTTGTAAGCAAGAGCTGCAGTTTTAGGACAGGCTGGAGTTCTTTCGATAGTACTCGTATCCTTCCATTGAGTGGTATGGAACGTGGTATTTGAAATGGCTCTTACTGGCAAGTTGACGAAGAAACTGGTCGAGAACCTTGGCGCTGGGCGGCATGGCGACGGGAGCCGGCTGTAACTGGTCGTCGATCCGTCAGGTGCGAGACGTTGGATCGTCCGGGTCTGTTGATTTTCACCCAGAACTGAGCCGGTTTTTTCGCCGAGAAGTAAGCCACCTCTGATTATGGATTTCGGTTCATGCCGGGGTCAAGCTGTGAGTTGTCTCCTTCTTTTTCTTTGCAGCGGACGCCGCAGCTGAGCTGGCCTTGAAGCGGAAGCTGTCGTTGCCGGTTTCGAGTATGTGGCAGCGGTGGGTCAGGCGGTCGAGCAACGCCGTGGTCATCTTTGCATCGCCGAAGATGGTGGCCCATTCGCTGGAGCTGAGGTTGGTTGTGATCACCACGCTGGTGCGCTCTTAAAGCTTGCTGAGCAGGTGAAACAGCAGTGCTCCACCCGAAGCGCTGCACGGCAAGTATCCCAATTCGTCCAAGATCACGGGGTCAAGTTTGGTCAAGCCTTCCGCGATTTGTCCGGCCTTTCACTTGACCTTTTCCTGTTCAAGAGAGTTGACCAGATTAATGGTGGAGAAGAAGCGGACCTTGCGTCGGTGATGTTCGATGGCTTGGATGCCGAGGGCGGTGGCGACATGGGTTTTGCCGGTTCCCGGGCCGCCGATCAGGACCACGTACTGGGCGCCGTCGATGAACTCGCGGCGGTGCAAAGTTTGGACAGTGGCTTCATTGATCTCGCCGGCGGCGAAGTCGAAGCCCGAGATGTCCTTGTAGGCCGGGAAGCGGGCTGACTTCTTGTGATAGGCGATGGAGCGCACCTCGCGTTCGGCCAATTCAGCCTTCAGCAGTTGCGACAGCATCGGGACGGCAGCTTCAAAAGCCGGGGCCCCTTGCTCGATCAGATCGGTCATGGCTTGGGCCATGCCATACATCTTCAAGCTGCGCAGCATGATGACAATAGCGCCAGCGGCGGGATTATGACGCATGGCGGCCCTCCACGATCTGGGTGCGCAGGCCGTCATAGCGTTCGACATTGGCCTTGGGCTCACGGTGCAGGGCTAGTGCCTGAGGTGTGTCCAATGGGGGACCGCCCACCACCTTGCCGTCGATCAGGCGGTGGAACAGGTTCAGCACATGGGTCTTGGTAGGCACGCCCTCGGTCAGTGCCAACTCTACGGCAGTGAGAACGGCTTGTTCGTCGTGATGGAGTACGAGGGAAAGGATATCGACCATTTCCCGGTCGCCGCCGGGCTTGCGCAACATGTGTTCCTGCAACTGTCTGAAGGCAGGCGGTAATTCCAGGAAGGGCGCCCATTCCGAAGCGCACCCGGTTTGCGCTGCACGACCGCCAGATAATGTCGCCAGTCATAGATCGTGCGCGGCAGCAGCTTGTGATTGCGCTGGATGACACGGACATGCTCGCACAGAATGTTGCCCTCGGCCGCCACAACCAATCGGTCCGGATAGATCCGCAGGCTGACAGGGCGGTTCGCAAATGACGCCGGAACACTGTAGCGGTTGCGCTCGAAGCTGATCAGACAGGTGGGTGAGACGCGCTTGCTCAACTCGATGAAGCCATCAAACGCGACGGGCAGCGGCATCAGCGCGGCCTGTTCTTCAGCCCAGACATCAGCGATCGTGCCGGGCTGTTTGCCATGCGGGGTCTGCTGCCACAACTCGAGGCATCGCGCTTCCAGCCAGGCATTCAGCGCGGCAAGGTCTGGAAAGTCCGGCATCCGTTGCAACATCTGGTGACGAGAATCCCGGACGTTCTTCTCAACTTGCCCCCTCGCCATTGTCCTCGGACCAATGGCGGACAATGGCTCGATCCCAGCCCGCTGCCGGATTGCAGAACTCGGGCTCATAGACATAGTGGTTCGTCATGGCGAGAAAGCGCATGTTGATCTGCCGCTCTTTGCCACGGCCGACACGATCCACCGCCGTCTTCATGTTGTCGTAGATCCCGCGCCCCGGCACACCGCCAAAAACCCGGAAGCCGTGCCAATGGGCATCGAACAGCATCTCATGGGTCTGCAGCGGATAGGCGCGCAGCAAGAAGGCCCGGCTG
>JANNBI010000343.1:0-5185 GCA_031385345.1 Paracoccaceae bacterium
CAGCGCCAGAAAGGCCAGCACAGCCACCACACGCTGCGACGGACCTTTCAGCGCGCGCTTGGCGACGCGCAGCAAAGCCTCGATTACCACGGCGATCACCGCTGCTTGCACCCCGGCGAACAGGGCGGCGACCAGCGGCACCTCGCCGTAGGCGGCATAGATCATCGACAGGATCAGAACCACAGCGGCACCGGGTAACACGAACAGCAGCCCGGTGATCAGCCCCCCCAGCGTGCCAAGCGTGCGCCAACCAATCCAGGTTGCCAGTTGCATCGCCTCTGGCCCCGGCAATAACATGCAAAAGGACAGGGCAGACAGATAGTCCTTCTCGGACACCCATTGCCGTTCATCGACAATTTCGCGGTGCATAAGGGCGATCTGGGCGGCCGGACCACCAAAGGACAGGACGCCAATTCGGGCAAACGCGCGGCTGAGTTCGGAAAGCTTCGGGGTCATTGCGCCGCCACCGGGCGGGTCGCGGGCCAGTCGTGGCCCTCGTCGAAGCCGTCGCGCGCCCAACGATACAGCGCGTCATAGAGCGTCATGCCGGCCTCCACCTGCTCCAGATCGTCGCGGTACATCCGCGACAGACCGACCGAGATCGCCAACAGACCGGCGGCCTGTGGCGACAAGTCATGGCGGTCGGTGTCGGCGGCGCGCACCACAAGGGCCAGACGGGTCAGGGCCGGATGGGCCAGCCCGAAATCCGCGATCATGGCGTCAAAAGTGCAGCCGTCCTCGCGGTGCGAGAAAGGGATGCCTTCGATGTCAAAGGGCGTGGCGTTGAACAGGCTGGCGACGGCGGGCACCTCGGAAGGGGCGACGAACAGGAACTTGGCGGCGGGGTTGATGAAGCGCCGGATCAGCCAGGGACAGGCGATCCGGTCAATCTTGGGGCGATGCCGCGTGACCCAAAGCTCGGTCCCGGTCAGGGCGGCCTGCGGGACCAAAGGCAACCCAGCCTCGGCCCAAGCCAGATGACCGCCTTCCAACACCTCGGCCGCCATGCCCTGCGCGCGCAGCAGGGCCGCGGCCCCTTCGGACAGTTTGCGCCCCCGGTTGCAGACGATAACGGCGCGGCGTGCCGGATCGACCATTTGGGCGATATCGGTGTGGGGTATCGCCTGCGCTGTCGGAATCAGGCGCGGATCGGCGGCAAGATCCTGTGACAGGCGGACATCGATGATCAGCGGGACATCGGGTGTGCCCATCAGGCGGGCAAGCTGAGAGGGGGCGATCTGGCCGAATTGGGGCATGGGGTGCATCCTTGGGATTGGCAGGGATGCGATGCTTGAGCCGAAGCCTCGCGGGGCGATCGCGGACCCCGTGGCAGCGGTTTAGGGGCGGGCGGGAAGGTGGTCAAGAGGAAGTGGGGGCGTGTCAGGCGTCGGGCTGCGCGGGAATGGCGCGCGTTGTGGGGCCGCCCGAGCATCCGGGGCGGAGTTTTAGGGGCTAACTTCGGGGGGGCCAGTTCGCAGGGCAAGGCCTGATCGGGGGGGGGGAAGGTGCCGGATTATGTTGCCAGGCTCCGGCGGGCCCCGCCCTACGCGGCTAAGCGCAGGGACTTAGTTTTCGATGTTCGAACTGCTTACGCAGCCAGAGCCATCGGAGCACGGTTGTCATTGGCAACTGTACATGTGGTCCGATAACGGTGGTGCCTACCGAGCGAAAGCTGGCCTTTTTGGACGTTCGTCGATCCTATTTCGACCCCTTACCCCCGCAATGTCGGGTGACTGGTGGAGTCGCCGGGTACCGCCCCCGGGTCCGAGCCGCTTATTATAGGTGCGTTTATCGCTATAGTCTGGGGTTACCCCCGAGCAAGGTGGAATATAGGCCCGTAGCTGGGTGGGTGCAAGGGGGCGTCCAGATCTGGACAAATTAGAATAGCGTGAAAAATCAGTGGTTTGGGTTTTAGAAATTAACGATGGGTTAAGGTTTGGGCGGACGGGGGATTGGGAAGCGGTCAAACCGGGCTGGTTTGGGCGCGGTTTATGGGTGTTATCTCGGGGTGCCAATGAAGGGACAGACAGAGCCTCCGGCGGGGAATATTTGGGTCAAGATGAAGGTATTTTTTGGGGGTGTTGGTCCGGTGAGGTCAGCAAGAGCTGGTGGAGGGGCACTGTTTGGGGCAATCGCGGGACGGGCGGGCGGATGGAAATGGCGATGGGGTTGGGGAGGGGTCGGACCGACAGATTGGCGGGAAGGCAGGAGCAGGATGGAGTAGGGATGGGCACCTTATTTGGGCGGCCCTGTGGAGGACGAGCGCGGCTGAGGAGGTCGGGCGATGAGAGGCTGGTGTCCGGGCGAGGTGGACTGTCGCAGGCTTGGGCGAGGTGGCGCCGAGACCTCCTGATTGATTGTTTTGGCGCGAGGAAACATCTGGGCGCAATGAGGGGCAATTGGACCGGGCTGCCCCGGCAAGGGCGGGCATGGTTGGGGCAATAAGAGCGGGAAGGACCGGCATCCGGGCCGGATGGATTTGGGTTACGCCCAGAGTGAAAGAAGCTGTGAACATCGCATTCCGATGGCGATAACCGGCTCAAGTGGCGCTGTGCAATCGGGGAAATCAAAATCGGGCGGATTGGCAACCGGGGGGCCGGATTGGCGAGAACCTCGCTGCGCCACCATCAGGCTACGCTTTGCGACAAAAAAACGCCTGGAGCGGCGGGACCGTCCGGGCGTTTTCAATGCGTCTTCCCCGGATTAGAACCCGGATTTGATCATTTCAAACTCTTCGGTCATCCGGTCGCGCATCGCCGGATCAATCGGAACCTGCGTCAGCAAAGTGCCGGTCACCGGATCGGCGTTGCCCGCCGCCAGCTCTTCGGCCGAGATCGTCTTCATCGCCACGTCATTAGAATGGGCATAGCCGAAGTTTTCCAACAGGCCCTTGGCCGAGCCCTGATCCAGCCAGGCGTTGATGAAGTCATAGGCCTTGTCTTCGTTGCCGGGCTGATCCTTGAAGTTGACATAACCGCAGAACCAGGTGGCCACGCCTTCCTTAGGTGTCCGGTTGAAGCCGACGGGCACGTTTTCGGCCTTCATTGCCGCCACGCCGTCGTTCCAGGACCAGGACACCAAAGCCTCGCCGGTTTTCATCAATTGGGCGTTCTGGGCGGGGTCCGCCCAATAGGTCCGCACATTGGCATGTGCCAGACGCAGCCATGCGGCGGCGGCGGCGAACTGCTCTTCCGAAATATTGGTCCAGTCCGACACACCGGTCGCCAGAAGCGCCAAGGAGAACGTGTCATCGGTATTGTCGGGCAGGGTCGTGCGCCCGGCATATTTCGGGTCGATGAACACGTTCAGCGACGCCACATCTTCGGCGGGCACGAGGTCGGGGTTATAAGCGATGGCGGTATAGGCATAGTCGGTCGGGATGAACCAGACGCCGGTGTCATCGGCAAAGACCGGCGACTCTTTGAAACGGGCGCCAATATTCGCATATTCCGGGATGCGGCTGACATCCCAAGGCTCTATCAACCCGGCGTCGCGGTACTTTTGCACCATCTGCGCGCAGGGATGCGCCACATCGGCCTTGAACCCCGAAGAAATCTTCTGGAAGGCCTCATCGTCGTCGCCAAAGAAGGCATAGGTCGGCATGTCGCCATTCTTGGCAACGTAGCTTTCGATCAGCGACTGGTCTTCAAAACCGGCCCAATCGAACACCAATAGGTCCGGGTCGGCGGCGAAGGCAGTGCTGCCCAGCAGAAAAGCCGCCGTGCTGGCGGTTATCAACGTGGTAAACTTTTTCATTCTTGCTCCTGTCGGTGGTGTGGCGGCGCGATCCCCATCACGGCCGCCTTGAGTGGTGCGTCAACGCTAAGGCGAGGGGCCAAAAGGCTCAAGAGAATTTATCAGGCTGCGCCATGGGTTGCCGATGCGGTCAAGTTGCGGGCAAGAGTGGGGCACGGGGGGACGGGCCGGCCCCGCAATCGCTGCGGGCCTGCTTGCCATGATGCGGAACATTGGCTAGCCATGGTCGGGATCCCGGCTTCATGGCTTTGAGGCGGATCTGTCTGCCGGGCAACTTGTGCCCGCAGGCTGGCCGGAAGACCTGCCACCACCCCCTGCCGACCCTTTGGGATTGCGGTGGGGACGGATGATGCAACATCTTTGGAAGGTTTCGATGACTCAACTTGATCTCAATTTCGTGCGCCGCCAGTTTCCGGCCTTTTCCAGCCCTGTGCTGTCCGGCCATGCGTTTTTTGAAAACGCCGGGGGATCCTATCCCTGTGCGGCGGTGGTGGACCGGCTGCACCGGTTCTACACCGACCGCAAGGTGCAGCCCTATGGCCCCTATCCTGGCGCGCAGGCGGGCGGGGCGGAAATGGACGAGGCGCGGGACCGTCTGGCGGCGATGATGGGGGTTCAGGGCGATCAGCTGTCCTTTGGCCCCTCGACCAGTGCGAATACCTATGTATTGGCGCAGGCGGTCCGGGTCTGGCTGCGCAATCAGAACGCCGCGATTGTGGTGACAAATCAGGATCATGAGGCAAACTCGGGCGTCTGGCGGCGCTTGGCGGATGAGGGGATCGAGGTTCGCGAATGGCAGGTGGATCCGGCGACCGGTCATCTGGATCTGGCCGATCTGCGCGGGCTTCTGGCCGATGGTCGGGTGCGGGTGGTGGCTTTTCCGCATTGCAGCAATGTGGTGGCTGAAATCAATCCGGTGGCAGAAATTGCGGCCATGGCGCGGGCGGCGGGTGCGCGGACGGTGGTGGACGGCGTGTCCTATGCGCCGCATGGTTTTCCGGATTTTGCGGCGCTGGGCTGCGATGTCTATGTGTTTTCGGCCTATAAAACCTTTGGGCCGCATCAAGGCATCATGCTGATCACCGAAGAATTTGGCGCGGAACTGCCGTCGCAAGGGCATTATTTCAACGCGGACAGCCTGTACAAACGGTTTACCCCGGCAGGGCCGGACCATGCGCAGATCGCGGCCTGTGCCGGGATGGCGGATTATGTTGACACGCTGCATCAGCATCATTTTGGCGGGCAGGCCACCCCGGCAGAGCGGAACCGTCAGGTGCATGACCTGATGCGCCGGACCGAGGTCGACGTGATCGCGCCCCTGCTGGACTATCTGGCGGCGCGCAATGACCTGCGGCTGATCGGGCCGCGGGATGCCGAATTGCGCGCCCCGACAGTGGCGATTGATCTGGGGCGGGCGGCGGAGCCGGTG
>JANNBI010000355.1:0-2004 GCA_031385345.1 Paracoccaceae bacterium
GGCCGCGCCCGACGCCATGCCTGCCGTGGTTAATCGCCTGACCTTGCGCGCGGATTTCGACATGAAAAACCCCAACCGGTTCCGATCGGTCGTGGGGGCGCTTTCATCCAACCACGCCGGGTTTCATCAAGCTTCCGGTGCGGGCTATGACCTTTTGGCCGATTGGCTGATCCGGCTGGACCCGTTGAACCCGCAAACCGCCGCCCGCATGTCAACCGCCTTTGAAACCTGGCCGCGCTATGATGCTGACCGTCAGCAGATGGCCAAGGCCGCGCTGGAACGCATCCTTGCCGCCCCGGGCCTAAGCCGCGATCTTTCGGAAATGGCGGGGCGGATCCTCGCGGGGTGAAACAGAGCCTCCGGCGGGGAATATTTAACCCACATTGAAGGCGCGCGCAGAGAACAGGTTTCCACGTTGCGGCTTCACTTTGATCCAAATATTCCTCGGGGGTCAGGCCGCAAGGCCGAAGGGGGCAGACGGCCCCCTTTGCTACTGCTATTGGCAATAGGCCTGAGAAGAGGTCCACTCGGCCATCGACGCCCGTTTGGACGCACTCTTGAACGGGCCCCAGTCGCGCGCGATGCCGCGGTTGCCGCTGCCGGCCACCATATTGTCACGCCCAACCTGAGACGAGACGATCTTGACTGCACAGGCCAGATTGGCCGCGCCGTCCTTCAGCGCCTTGCTGCCCGTCGCCTCGCAGGAATAATTCGACGCGGTGGCAGGAGAGATCTGCATCAGCCCCACATAGCGCCCGCCGCCACCCGAAGCCGCCGGGTTCCAGCTGCTTTCATATTTCGCCACCGCCGACAGCAACCCCGACCAAAACGCCCGGCGGTCGCCCATGCTGGCCTTGGCATAGCCCGGACACCAGGTCTCGATATCATCGGGGATCTGCGAGGCCAACGTGTCATCATGCGACGCGATAACCGCGAGGGTAGAGGAGGTCCATTCAATCGCCTCTGCCCGGTGATCCCAGCCCATCGTCGGTTGCAGCGGCGCAATGAAATTGGACATTCCAGACAGATCGGGCATTGCCGGACTGACGCAGCCCGCCAGTGCAGACAGGGCCAGACCAGCCAGGATATGGGGCGCAAATCGTGTCAACAGATCACCTTGGGCAGCATCGCACCGTCATGCGCGACCGGCGGCCTTTCGCAGAAGTTACCGATTCTCCCAACCCCGTCCCCCCTTGCGGACAGTTTTCCGGCGGGTTTCCGCTGTGCCCCCCCGTCCATACCCCCCTTGAAGCCCTGCGCCGCCCTGCCTAAGAAGGGGCTGCACCTGTTGGAGACGCCCTATGCTGGACCTGACCTATGAGGCCCCCAAACCCCGCGTGATTTCGGGCGCCAAGCACGACTGGGAACTGGTGATCGGCATGGAAATCCATGCGCAGGTCGCCTCCAACTCCAAGCTGTTTTCGGGCGCCTCGACCCAAGTCGGTGCCGAGCCGAATGCCAATGTCGCGTTTGTTGATGCCGCCATGCCCGGCATGTTGCCGGTGATCAACGAATTTTGCATCGAACAGGCGGTCCGTTCCGGTTTGGGACTGAGGGCCAAGATCAACCTGCATTCGGCCTTTGATCGCAAGAATTACTTCTATCCCGACCTGCCGCAGGGTTATCAGATCAGCCAGCTGTACCATCCCATCGTTGGTGAGGGCGAGGTTCTGGTGGACCTGCCCGCCAGTCCCGAGGGTCAGCGCACGGCCCGTCTGGTACGCATCGAGCGCATCCATCTGGAGCAGGACGCAGGCAAGTCGATCCATGACATGGACCCGGCGATGTCCTTTGTCGATTTCAACCGGACGGGCGTGGCGCTGATGGAAATCGTCTCGCGCCCCGATATTCGCGGCCCCGAAGAGGCGACAGCCTTTGTCACCAAACTGCGCCAGATCCTACGCTATTTGGGCACCTGCGATGGCAATATGCAGAACGGCAATCTGCGCGCCGATGTGAACGTGTCGGTCTGTCGCCCCGGGCAGTATGAGAAATATCAGGCCA
>JANNBI010000068.1:0-12112 GCA_031385345.1 Paracoccaceae bacterium
TTCTGGCGATGTCGGGTCTGGCGCTGCTGTTTCAGATCGCGCCGACGCTGCTGTGGGTGTTCAAGATTGCCGGGGGGCTGTACCTCGTCTGGATGGCTTGGGGCATGTGGCGTCACGCGCCCGAGCCTTTAGCCGATCTGACAGGACAGCCGCCACGTTCGGCCCTGTCAGCGCTGCGCCTTGGGGTGGTCACGCAATTGTCCAATCCCAAACCGGCGGTGCTTTTGTCGGCCGTTTTTATTGGCACCATCCCGCCCGGCACCCCGGTCTGGGTGATGACCGCGCTTTTGGTCTATCTGTTCGTCGTCGAGACGACATGGAACACCATCGTGGCGCGGATCTTTTCGTTTCAGTCCACGCGCCGGGCCTATATCGGGGCCAAGACCGTGATAGACCGCAGCTTTGGCGGGATTTTGGCGCTGCTGGGCGTCAAGATCGCCGCCACCTAAGGAGACCATCGATGAACGACCGTTTGCCGCACGAAAAGGGTTTCCATGTCAGCTGGGATCAGATCCACCGCGACGCGCGCGCTTTGGCATGGCGACTGTCAGGGCGCGGCCCGGATGACGGGGCTTGGCGCGCTGTCGTCGCCATCACCCGGGGCGGTCTGGTGCCCGCGATGATCGTCGCGCGCGAACTGGACCTGCGGGTCTGCGATACAATTTCGGTCAAAAGCTATGAAAATCAGGCGCAGGGCGAATTGCGGGTGATCAAGTCGCCGCAGTCGGATGTGATGGGCACCGATGGCATGGGCGTGCTGGTGGTCGATGATCTGGTGGACAGCGGCAAAACGTTAGAGATTGTGCGCTCGCTTTACCCCAAGGCGCATTACGCCACGGTCTATGCCAAACCCTCGGGCAAGCCGCAGGTCGATACCTATATCACCGAGGTGTCGCAGGACACTTGGATCTTCTTTCCCTGGGACATGGCGCTGCAATATGTGCAGCCCTTCAAGGGCCAGGACTGACCCACGATCACCCCCGACCGCGATCAGGAGACGGCCATGATCCATCCGCTGAACCCCGCCGTTCAGGCCACCGACCTGCCCCCGGTGATGGAGGCACGGCGCTGGCTGCAAGGCGCGGTTTTTCCGCCCGACCGCCCGCTGATCAACGTCAGTCAGGCCGCCCCGGTTGACGTGCCCCCCCTTGGTCTGCGTCAGGCCTTGGCCGAGGCGGCGCTGAACCGCCCCGAAGCGCATCTGTATGGCCCGGTTCTGGGCATGTCCGAACTGCGGGCTGAAATTGGCAGCCAATGGTCGCAGGCTTATGGCGGCGCGATTGCTGAAGGTCAGGTTGCCATCACCCAAGGCTGCAATCAGGCGTTTTGCGCTGTCATGGCCACGCTGGCCGGCGCCGGGGACGAAGTGATCCTGCCGACGCCGTGGTATTTCAACCACGAGATGTGGCTGACCATGCAGGGCGTCAAAGCCGTCCCCCTGCCCGCCGGTCCCGGCCTGATCCCCGAAGCCGGGGCCGCCGCCGCCCTGATCACCGACCGCACCCGCGCGATCGTGCTGGTCAGCCCAAACAATCCGGGCGGTGCAGAATACCCCGCCGAAACCCTGACCGCCTTTCGCGATCTGGCCCGTTCGCGCGGGCTGGCCCTGATCGTCGATGAAACCTACCGCGATTTCGACAGCCGTTTAGGCCGCCCGCATGACCTGTTCACCGATCCCGACTGGGCGGATACCTTTATCCACCTCTACTCCTTTTCCAAAACCTACCGTCTGACCGGCCACCGCGTCGGGGCCATCGTCGCCTCTGCCGCCCGCCTGTCCGAGGTCGAGAAGTTTCTCGACACCGTCGCCATCTGCCCCGGCCAGTTGGGCCAGATCGGCGCGCTTTGGGGGATGCAAAACCTGTCACAATGGGTCGCGGGCGAGAGGGCGGAAATCCTGTCGCGCCGCGCCGCGATGGTCAGCGGTTTCACCGCCCTGCCCGACTGGACTCTGCTGGGCTGCGGCGCCTATTTTGCCTATGTCGAACATCCCTTTGCCGGCTCCTCGGTCGAGATCGCCAAAAAGCTGGTGCATGACGCCTCGCTTCTGATGCTGCCCGGCACGATGTTTCAGCCCAAGGGTGACGCCAAAGGCCACCGCCAGTTCCGCATCGCCTTTGCCAATGCCGATGTGGCGGGGATTTCACAGATGTTTGCCCGGCTGAAAGCCTTTCACGGCTAGGCCGGGCTTGCCCCTCTGCGCCGCGCACCTTAGACAGGCGCTGACCTGTCATTTCCCCCAAGGGCCGCAAAACCATGTCGGATACCACCGAAGAGACCGCAAAATCCAAACGCCGCCGCCGCCAGACCCAGTATTTCGGCTGGATATTGGTGGCGATGCTGATCGCCGGTCTGGGTGGCTTCGGGATCCAAAGCTTTGGCGGCGGTCAACGCGCCGTAGGCTCTGTCGGCAATCAAGAGATGTCCACGAACGCCTACGCCCGCGCCCTGCGCGAGGAATTGAACAACCTGTCGCAACAGTTCGGCACGCAACTGACCCTGGCCCAGGCCCAGCCCTTTGGCGTGACCGACCGGGCCTTGCAGGGTCTGATCTCGCGCACGGCGCTGGACGGCGAAATGGCCCGCGTTGGCCTGTCGGTGGGCGATGCGGTCGTGGCCGATCAGATCGCCTCGATCGGCAGCTTTCAGGGATTGTCCGGCACCTTTGACGCCGCGACCTACCGCGATACCCTATCGCGCAATGCCATGACCGAGGTCGAGTTTGAAACCGGTCTGCGCAACGATTCCGCGCGTCAGATCCTGACGGCGGCGGTCGTGGGCGGCTTTCAGGCTCCCAAACCCCTAACCGAAAGCCTGTATTCCTGGGTCGCGGAAAAGCGCGGCTTTACCCTGTTATCCCTGACCGAAGCCTCGTTGCCCACCCCCCTGTCCACCCCGACCGAGGCAGAGTTGACCGCGCATTACGACGCCAACATCGCCGCCTATACCCGGGGCGAGGCCAAACGCATCACCTATGCCGCACTGTTGCCCGACACTCTGGCCCCGCAAATGCCGGTGGACGAAGCAGCAGTACGCGCGATTTACGACGCCCGGATCGCTGAATTTGTCATTCCGGACAAACGTTTGGTCGAACGGCTGATCTATCCCGATGCCGCAGCGGCGGCGGCCGCACTGGCAGATCTGGCCGCGGGCAAGGGCTTTGACGATCTTGTCGCCGCGCGCAACCTGACGCTGGAAGATGTCGATATGGGCGATGTGACACGCACTGACCTTGGCACCGCCGCCGAAGCCGTCTTTGCCCTGACCGATCCCGGTTCGGTGTCCGGCGTGGTTGACACCGACCTTGGCCCGGCGATCTTTCGGGTCAATGCCGTGATCGAAGCGCAGGAAACCAGCTTTGACGACGTGCGCGCCGGTCTGGCGCTGGAATTGCAAAGCGACGCGGCCCGCCGCGTGATTTCCGAACGGACCGAAGCGCTGGAGGATCTGTTGGCCGGTGGCGCGACCCTGGCTGACATCGCCAAAGAGGACGGCGTCACGCTTGGCACCACCGATTATGTCCCCGGCGCCACCGACAATGACCCGATTGCCGCCTATGCCGCCTTCCGTACCGCCGCCGACGCGATGATCGAAGGCGACTTTCCCGAATGGATCGGGCTGGACGACGGCGGCATCGTCGCCTTGCAACTGGACGAAACCTTGCCCCCCGCCCCGATCCCGCTGGCCGAGGTCAAGGACCGTGTGACCGAAGACTGGCGCGCCGCCGAATTGGCCAAGGCCCTGTCCGCGCTGGCCGAAAGCCACAAGGCCGCCATCGAAGGCGGTGCGAAGATCGGCAGCCTTGGCATCGTTTCGGTCGCTTTGGCGGCCGGCCGCGAAACCGCGCTGGAGACCGCCCCCGCCGGCACGCTGGACGCGGTGTTCGCCATGCAGCCCGGCGAGGTTCGGGTGGTGATTGACGGCGGAAACGTCGCGGTCCTGCAACTGGACAGCATCACGCCAGCAGCAGCCGAAGGCGCGGACGCCATGGCCACACGCGACGCGATTGCCGCCTCCTTGGCGCAGTCCATGTCACGCGACGCGCTGGCGATGTTCACCCAGTCGCTGGTCACCAAGGGCGGGCTGCAACTGGATCAGGCCGTCGTGACGGCGGTGCAGGCCAGCTTTAACTAAGGGGGCGCCATGAAACTCGACCCCTCGTTCGAGGAATTCGAAGCGGCATGGGCGCGCGGTGAAAACCAGCTGGTCTATGCCCGTCTGGCCGCTGATCTGGACACGCCGGTGTCCCTGATGCTGAAGCTGGGCGATGCGCGCACCGACACCTTCATGCTGGAATCCGTCACCGGAGGCGAGATTCGCGGGCGCTATTCCGTGGTCGGCATGAAACCGGATCTGATCTGGCAATGTCGCGGCACCCAAGCCCTGATCAACCGCGAAGCCCGCTTTGACGCCGGGGCCTTCGCGCCCCTGCCCGGCCCGCCGCTGGACAGCCTGCGGGCGCTGATCGCGGAAAGCTGCATCACCATGCCCGACGGCCTGCCCGCGATTTCTGCCGGGCTGTTCGGCTATCTGGGCTATGATATGATCCGGCTGGTTGAACACCTGCCCAACATCAACCCCGACCCTTTGGGCCTGCCCGATGCGCAACTGATGCGCCCTTCGGTCGTGGCGGTGCTGGACGGCGTCAAGGGCGAGGTGACGGTGGTCGCCCCAGCCTGGGCCGCGTCCGGCCTGTCGGCCCGCGCCGCCTATGCCCAGGCCGCCGAACGGGTGATGGACGCGCTGCGCGACCTTGACCGCTCCCCTTCCGCCCCACGCGATCTGGGCGAAGCCGCAGCGGTCGGGGATCCGGTGTCGAATTTCACCCAAGAGGGTTACAAGCAAGCCGTTGAAAAGGCCAAGGATTACATCCGCGCCGGGGATATCTTTCAGGTCGTCCCCTCGCAACGCTGGGCGCAACGGTTTGAATTGCCGCCCTTCGCCTTGTACCGGTCCTTGCGCCGCACCAACCCCTCGCCCTTCATGTTTTTCTTCAATTTCGGCGGCTTTCAGGTCATCGGCGCCTCACCGGAAATTCTGGTCCGCCTGCGCGACGGCGAGGTCACCGTCCGCCCCATCGCCGGCACCCGCAAACGCGGCGCCACCGTCGAAGAGGACAAGGCGCTGGAAGCTGATCTGCTGGCCGATCCCAAAGAGCGCGCCGAACATCTGATGCTGTTGGATCTGGGCCGCAACGATGTGGGCCGCGTGGCCAAGGTCGGCACCGTGCGCCCGACCGAACAGTTCATCATCGAACGCTACAGCCATGTCATGCATATCGTTTCTAATGTGGTGGGCGAACTGGCCGAGGGGCAGGACGCCCTGTCGGCCCTGCTGGCTGGCTTGCCCGCAGGTACGGTTTCCGGCGCGCCAAAAGTCCGCGCGATGGAAATCATTGACGAGCTGGAGCCTGAAAAGCGCGGCGTCTATGGCGGCGGCGTCGGCTATTTCGCCGCCAACGGCGAGATGGATTTTTGCATCGCCCTGCGCACCGCGGTTCTGAAAGACCAGACCCTGTATATTCAGGCAGGCGGCGGCGTGGTTTATGACAGCGACCCAGAAGCCGAGTATCAGGAAACCGTCAACAAATCCAACGCCTTGAAGCGCGCCGCCGAAGAAGCAGGCAAATTCGCCCGCGGCAACAGATAGAAGAATTTTCGCCGAAAATTCTTTGGCACTAAAAATTTTCGGCGAAAATTTTTACATCACACCGGCAATACCGTCGTGGATTTGATCTCTTCCATGCTCAACAACGCGGTGACGTTGTGAATTTTCACTTCCGATATCAGCGCCTGATAAAACGTGTCATAGGCGCGCGCGTTCTTGACGCGGACCTTCAGGATATAGTCGATATCCCCCGCCAGCCGATGCGCCTCCAAGACTTCGGGATGGGCTTTCAGCACCTCCAGAAACTTGCGCTGCCAGTCCGCCTCATGTTCCGACGTGCGGATCAGCACAAAGAAACAGGCTTCGAGCCCCAGGGTTTCCGCATCCAGAATCGCGGTCTGGCGCAGGATCACGCCCTGCTCGCGCATGCGGCGGATGCGGTTCCACACCGGGGTCTTGGACGACCCCACCTTGCGCGCGATTTCGTCCAGCGACTGGCTGGCATCGGCCTGCAATTCCCCAAGGATTTTCCGGTCTAGTTCGTCCAGTTGGGCCGACATTCGCAATCCCCGTATTTTCGCGGAACCCTGTTCGCAATCGCCGCCATATTGGAACATTTTTCCTTATTCGCAAGGGAGACTGGCGAAAAACCGGGAAAATCGACTATATTGGGGGCAGATATTTCCGGTTCAGCTTTGGATCCGCCATGACCGACCTGCCCAGCTTTGCGCCCCTGCCCAACTTTGCGCCCCTAGCGGCCAGCGTCACCTTCGTCGGGGCGGGGCCGGGGTCAGCCTTGCATCTGACGCTGGGGGCTTACCGCGCCTTGCAGGGGGCGGATGTGGTGGTGCATGACCGTCTTGTCGGGGCCGAGGTTCTGGCGCTGATCCCCCCCCATGTCCGGCGCGTCGATGTCGGCAAAGAGGGGTTTGGCTCCGCCACCGCCCAAAGTGACATCCATGCGGTTTTGGTGGCCGAGGGTCTGGCAGGCCACCGCGTCGTTCGGCTGAAGGGCGGCGATGTCGGGATTTTCGGCCGTCTGGACGAAGAAATTGCAGCGCTGGAGGCCGCGGGTCTGTCCTTTGCCATCCTACCGGGTCTGACGGCGGCCAGCGTGGCCGCTGCGGCCATCGGCCAAAGCCTGACCCAGCGCGGCCGCAACAAAAGCCTGCGCATCCTGACCGGCCATGACATTGAAGGCTTCGCCGAACAGGACTGGCGCGGTCTGGCGCAACAGGGCGAGGTTGCGGCGATCTACATGGGCAAGAAATCTGCGCGTTTTGTGCAGGGCCGCCTGATGATGCATGGCGCCGCCGCCGACACCGCGATCACCGTGGTTGAAAATGTCAGCCGCCCCGACCAGCGGATTTTTGCGGGCACGCTTGTCCGCATGGCCGACACGGTGGCCCTTGCCACCGGGCCCGCCGTCATTCTATTGGGTCTGGCCCCGCGCGCTGCGGGAAAGACCCTGAAAACCCTGAAGGAATCCCGCGCATGAGCCGCCGTTTTGTGCCCAAAGTCGTCACCGCCAATCTGCTGCGCGAAGGCGACGTGGTCTATCTGACCGGCGATGACCGCTGGACCCCGTTCCACAACAAGGCGGAACTGATCGAGGATGAGGCCCATGCGCAGCTGCGTCTGCTGCAAGCCTCGGCGCAAAAACTGCTGATCGTCGGGGCCTATCTGGCCGATGCCAAGCCCGGCCCGAACGGTCCCGAACCGATCCACTTCCGCGAAGAATTCCGTACCCGCGGCCCGTCCAATTATCACCACGGCAAGCAAGCCGATCTCGCCAGCTGAGGGCCAAGATGTATTCCTATTCCGAATTTGACGAAAGCTTCGTGCGCAGCCGCGTCGCACAGTTCACCGAACAGGTGGAGCGGCGGCTTGACGGCTCGCTGACCGAAGAAGAGTTTCGCCCCCTGCGCCTTATGAACGGCCTTTATCTGCAACTGCACGCCTATATGCTGCGCGTGGCGATCCCTTATGGTACCCTGTCGCCCGATCAGATGCGCCAATTGGCAATGATCGCGGACCGCTGGGACAAGGGCTATGGCCATTTCACCACGCGGCAGAACATCCAGTTCAACTGGCCCAAATTGCCCGACGTGCCTGCCATTCTGGGCGCGCTGGCCGATGTGGAAATGCACGCCATCCAGACCTCGGGCAATTGCGTGCGCAACGTCACGGCGGATCATTTCGCCGGCGCTGCGGCGGACGAGATCGAAGATCCCCGCCCCTATGCCGAACTTTTGCGCCAGTGGTCCACCGACCACCCCGAATTCCAATTCCTGCCGCGCAAGTTCAAGATCGCCATCACCGGCGCCCCCGCTGACCGCGCCGTCACCCGCGCGCATGACATCGGCTTGCGGATGCACCGCGATGCGGCAGGCAATCCGGGGTTTGAGGTGATGGTCGGCGGCGGACTGGGGCGCACCCCGATGGTCGGCCGTACCGTGCGCGACTTCCTGCCCGTGGACGACCTGCTGCCCTATGTCGAATCCGTGCTGTCGGTTTACAACACGCTGGGTCGGCGGGACAACAAGTACAAGGCGCGCATCAAGATCACCGTGCATGAAACCGGTCTGGACGAAATCCGCACCATGATTGAAGATCGCTTTGCCGAGGTGAAGCCGCTGTTTGCTGGCAACGACATGAAATTGCTGGCAGATATCCGCGCGGCCTTTGCCCTGCCCGCCTTTCGCAATGCGCCGACGGATGGCTATGACGCCTTTTACAAGGCCGATCCGACCTTCCGCGCCTGGGCCGATACCAACCTTGCGATCCACCGCAACGCGCAATATGCCATCGTCACCGTGTCGATCAAGGCGCATGGTCAGACGCCGGGCGATGCCTCCAGCGATCAGATGCGGCTTTTGGCGGATCTTGCGGAAAAGTATGGCCACGGCGATCTGCGCATCAGCCACGAACAGAACGTCATCCTGCCGCATGTCCACAAATCCGACCTGCCGATGGTTCATGCCGCCCTTGTACAAGGCGGTCTGGGCACGGCCAATGTCGGCTTGATTTCCGACATCATCGCCTGCCCCGGCATGGATTACTGCGCCCTTGCCACGGCTCGGTCGATCCCCATCGCGCAGGAGATTGCCCTGCGGTTTCAAGAGCTTGACCTTGAACATGAGGTCGGTCCGATCAAGATCAAGATCTCGGGCTGTATCAATGCCTGCGGGCATCACCATGTCGGCCATATCGGGATTCTGGGGCTGGACCGCGCCGGGGTGGAAAACTATCAGATCACGCTTGGCGGCGATGGCACTGAAACCGCCGCCATTGGCGAAAAGATGGGGCCGGGCTTTGCCTATGATCAGGTGGTTCCCGCGATGGAGCGTCTGATCAGCGCCTATCTTGGCCTGCGCACAGAACCTTCGGAAACCTTTCTGATGGCCGTGCGCCGCGCCGGGCTGGAGCCGTTCAAACAAGCACTTTACGGTGCAGAAGGCTCACAGGATGCCGCGTGATCTGAACGGCGGCTCGGTGGCAGAGCGGGTGGCGGCGCTGAACGCGCGCTACCGGCACCATTCGGCCACCTCGGTGCTGCAACATGCGCTGAAGGATCAGGATCTGGGTCAGGTGGCGCTGGTGTCGTCCTTCGGCGCGGAATCGGTGGTGCTGCTGCATCTGGTGTCGGTCATCGCGCCGGAAACCCCGGTCCTGTTCATCGACACGCGGATGCTTTTCCCCGAAACGCTGGAATACCAGCGCGAGGTGGCCGAAAAGCTGCATCTGTGCGACCTGCGCACCATCCGCGCCTCGCAGCCCCGTGTGGCCTTTGAAGACCCGGACAACACGCTGCATCAGTTCAACACCGATGCCTGCTGCAACGTGCGCAAGGTTGAACCCTTGGAACGCGCGCTGGCGGGCTTTGACGGCTGGATCACCGGGCGCAAACGCTTTCAAGGCGCCGCGCGGGAAACGGTAGAGTTTTTTGAGGCCGAGGGCGAAACCAGAATCAAGGTGAACCCCCTTGCCCATTGGGGCCGCGAGGATCTGGAAGATTACATGGTCAACAACCGCCTGCCCCGGCATCCGCTGGTGGCCAAGGGCTTTCCGTCCATCGGCTGCGCGCCTTGCACAACGGCCGTGAAACCCGGCGAAGACCCGCGTGCGGGCCGTTGGCGCAACAGCGACAAGACCGAATGCGGCATCCATTTCATCAATGGCAAGGCCGTGCGTATGCCGAATGGCTCCGCCCCCACCCTCTCAAACCCCGCCCTCTCCAATCCCGAGGAATCCGCCGCATGAGTGTTCTTGTCACCGATCAGGGCTTTTCCGAACCGTCTGATGTCACCCCCGTGACCTTGGCGCAGATTGCCGATCACCGCGGCGCGCTGGATCTGGCCCATACCGATGATCCCGCCGCCGTGGCCCCCTATCTGGCCGCACTGACGCTGATCCGCGTCGCCTTTCCGGCGTTCAACGATGGCCGCGCCTTTACCGTTGCGCGCCGCCTGCGGATGCTGGGCTATACCGGCGAATTGCGCGCTTTGGGGCCGGTGATTGCCGATCAATACGCCATGGCGCGCCGCGTCGGCTTTGACGCGGTTGAAATTCCCGATGAACTGGCCTTGCGTCAGCCGCAGGATCAATGGCTGGCCCGCGCCGACTGGACCTCGCATGACTATCTGTCGCGGCTGAAAGCCTGATTGGGGGCTTCCCCCCAGCCCTGCCCCACCCCTACACTCTGAAAGTCCGCCAAATGACCGACGCCCAACCCCAGTCCTCCCTTAACCAGTCCGCCGCAACCGACATGACCGATGTGATCGAAAAACCCGCGAAACCGCATCTGCCCGATGCGCAGGTCGTCACGGCCGTCAAACACTGGACCGACCGGCTGTTTTCCTTCCGCGTCACCCGTCCGCGCACCCTGCGCTTCCGGTCAGGTGAATTCGTGATGATCGGTCTGATGGGCGACACCGGCAAGCCGCTGCTGCGCGCCTATTCCATCGCCTCGCCCGCTTGGGATGACGAGCTGGAGTTTTACTCGATCAAGGTGCCCGAAGGCCCGCTGACCTCGCGCCTTCAGCATATTCAGGTCGGTGACGAGATCATCCTGCGCCCCAAACCCGTCGGCACGCTGGTGCATGACGCGCTGTTGCCGGGCAAACGGCTGTGGCTTTTGTCCACCGGCACCGGCTTTGCCCCCTTCGCCAGCCTGCTGCGCGAACCCGAAACCTATGAGAAATACGACCAGATCATCATGATGCACACCTGCCGCGAGGTGGCCGAACTAGCCTATGGCCGCGAGCTGGTCGAAGGTCTGGCCGAAGATCCCCTGATCGGTGAGATGGTGGCGGGCAAACTGCTGTACTACCCGACCACGACGCGCGAACCCTTTGCCCGGATGGGCCGGGTGACCGACAATCTGGCCTCGGGCAAGGTCTTTGCCGATCTGGGCCTGCCCGCGATGAACCCGGTGGACGACCGCGCAATGGTTTGCGGGTCGCTGGCCTTCAACGTCGATGTAAAGGCAATCCTTGAAGGTTTTGGCCTGCACGAAGGTGCCAATTCCGACCCCAAACAGTTTGTGGTGGAAAAGGCTTTCGTGGGCGACGGAATCTGATTTCCCCGCGCAACGCAGTGCAATGAAAAAGGCCGCGACGGGTTGCCCCCTCGCGGCCTTTTCTTGTCCCCGAAGGAACGGGATTACATCCCCAAAGCGGCTTTCACAGCGGCCACAGCGGCGGCAACTGCTCCCGGATTGGTGGCAGCGGCGTCAACGCCGGTTTTCAACGTGGCTTTGGTCGCATCATCCAGCGTCGAAGCGGCGATCAGCGCGTTGACCTTGGCGGCGTCGAAATTGGCCGGGTCCAGCGTGGCGGCCATATCGGCGGCAGCATCGGTCACGGCAGTGGTGGCATCGGTCGCGGCGGCAGCAGCAGCGGCGGCAGCGTCTTCTGCAACTTTGGCAGCTTCGGCAGCGGCGGCGGCAGCAGCGTCCTCGGCAGCTTTGGCAGCGGCAGCAGCGGCATCTTCCGCAGCTTTGGCAGCAGCAGCGGTGGCTTCGTCAGCGGCCATTGCGGCGGCAGCGGCGGCTTCTTGCGCCGGCTTCATGCTGAACTGGTAGTAACCGCCAGCGGCAACCAGGACGACGATAAGCCCGATGATGACATTCTTATTCATGGTGTAACCTCCAAAAGCCTCGTTCAGAGGCGCATCGATGGCGCGCCCTATGACAGTTTTTAACACAAAGTTAAAGGGGCTACGCGGCGTTGCAGCAATTCCCGGACTTTTTGCTGGCAAAATAGGCCATTCCGGTACGATCCTGCGGGCAATAGCGGGTTGAAGATCAGACCCACTGCGACTATCTTGCGGCCAGAATATCAACAGTTCAAGGACAACCACCCTGGCACGTCGCCCCCACAATGCCCCGCCGCAACGCGAAACTGGCCCCCGTATCAATGACCGCATCCGCTCGCCGGAAATCCGCCTGATCGGGGCTGACGGTGAAAACGTCGGCGTGGTCACCCCTGCGCGCGCCATGCAG
>JANNBI010000044.1:0-7800 GCA_031385345.1 Paracoccaceae bacterium
GGTCAGACATAGTCAGCGCCTCGCCCTGATCATGGGTGACATAGACCACGGTGATGCCAAGGCTTTCATGCAGGTGTTTGATTTCAAACTGCATGTGTTCGCGCAACTGCTTGTCCAATGCGCCAAGCGGTTCATCCATCAGCACCAAGGACGGATCGAAAACCAAGGCGCGCGCCAAGGCGATGCGCTGCTGCTGGCCGCCCGAAAGTTGCGCCGGACGCCGGTTGATAAAGGCGAACATCTGCACCATGTCCAGCGCGCGCTTGACCTTCGCCTCGCGGTCGGTCTTGCCCATGCCGCGCACTTCCAAGGGAAAGGTCAGATTTTCGCCCACCGTCATATGCGGAAACAGCGCGTAATTCTGAAACACCATGCCGATGCCGCGCTTGTGCGGCGGGGTCTGGTTGATGTTCACCCCGTCCAGCATGATCTCGCCATTGGTGGCGGTTTCAAACCCGGCCAGCATCATCAGGCAGGTGGTTTTGCCCGAACCGGACGGCCCCAGCATCGTCAGAAACTCGCCCTTGGCGATGGCAAGATTTAGATCCTTCACGACCAGCGAGACACCGTCGTAGCTTTTTTGCACATGTTCAAAAGCGACGAAGGCCTGGTTAGGGCTGGTCATGCAGATCTATCTCCCCGGCAGCGGCACGTTGGCGTGCCTGTTCTTTGTGCGACTAAAGCGAAAGCGGCGGTGAAGTGCAATTCCCAATGATCATCAGCGGGCGAATTCCCCACCATGGCCCTATTCGCGGAAAAATGCGCCCTGTTTTGGTAGCTTGCGCCAGATAAGCGGGCAGGTCCGGGATTTTTCGACAGTCTCTGCCGAAAAATCGTCACTTTCGCGATTCTGCGGTGCTGTGGGTCAGGAAGTGGCCGTTGTATCCACGCGCCGGGTAAGGTGCTGGCGCGCCTCGGCCCCGGTCAGAATGGGGCGGATGGACGGGCCGTAAAGCCGCGTCAGATCGAGTGTGGCGCGCGGGCCGCGGGCCATGCGCAGGATCGCCCGCACCAGCGACAATCGTTGCGCGGGCAACAGGCTGATCAGGGTTTGCGCGCCGGGATACAGGCTTTCAACCTGCGCGCCCCCTTCAGCCCGAAGCAGGGCGTGGCGCGGCAACAACAGGTGGTGATAGGTGACCGCGCGGGCGCCTTTTGCAATGCGCAGACCCGGAACCAGCCCAACCAGATGCCGCGCGCGGATCAGGGGCGCATCGCCCAGCGCCACCGCATGTTGCGGCGACAGGCGTAGCGCGCGAAGGTTGCCGATGGTTTGGGCTGCGATATGCACCGGGCGATCTTGCGGGCGACGGTCCAGCGCGGTCGCGTCCAGATGGCGCTGCCCCCGCCACAAGATCGGCAGAACCTGATGATCGCAGGTCACAACCAGATCGCCCCGCCGCAAATCTTCAATCAACCGGGGACCGGTGGGCGTGTCGATCAAGGTGCCGCTGGCCAGACAGGGAACCCCCATGGAATGCATCGTCCCGGCGGACGATGCCATTGCCGGGCTGACCCCTTGCAAGACGATGCTTTCGCCGCCGGGGAAATTCAGCACCGCATTGCCATTGCCATCGTCCGTCACCACCACGTCCCAAGCGCGGATCGGCGCACCCTGCGGCGTGGTCAAATCCGAGACATCAAGCTGGTCCGTGGTGTGTCCGTCCAGCGGCGTCAGATCAAAATCCTGCACGATATCGCCGCTGTCCGCCACGGTCAGCTGATAGCTGTCCTGCCCGGCCCCGCCCGCCAGCGTGTCCGTTCCCGCCCCGCCGCGCAGGGTGTCATTGCCCGTCCCGCCGGTCAGCCTGTCATTGCCGCCCCCCCTTGCAGGCTGTCATTGCCCGCATCGCCCGCCAGAACGTCATTGCCCGCGCCCCCTTGCAGCGTGTCATTTCCGGCGCCGCCGATCAGGCTGTCGTCACCACCATCGCCGCGCAAAAGGTCGTTATCGCCCTCTCCGACCAAAGTGTCATTGCCGTCGCCGCCATCAAGCGTGTCATCCCCCGCCCCGCCAAAGATCACATCCGAGGTGGCATGCCCCCCGCCCCAGTCATTGCCGTCCTGCGCGATGATCAGCGCCGCCTCGCCGTTCGGGCCTTGCAGAGTGGTGTTGGACCCATCATCGCCCGTCACCAATTTATAGGTGACGCCGTTGAAGGTGACATATTCCGCGCCCGAGGTGGTATCGACGCCGTCACGGCCTGCCACGCTGTCGGTAACGATCAACTCGCCATTCGGGCCGTAATCAAAGGAATATTCCGTCACCGGCCCGGTGAAGCTGAGTGTATCCGTGCCGGTCCCGCCATCCAGCGTGTCATTCCCCGCCCCGCCTTGCAGCGCGTCATTGCCATCGCCGCCGGTCAGTCGGTCATTGCCCGCGCCACCTTCCAGGCTGTCGTTGCCCGCATCGCCCGCCAGACTGTCATTGCCCGCGCCACCGAACAGGCTGTCGTTTCCGGTCCCGCCGGACAGGCTGTCGCTGAGGCTGCCACCGGTCAGACTGTCATTGCCGCTGTTGCCCGAAATCGTGACCGCGCTGCCCGCCGCTGTGGCGTCAATCGTGTCGGCATAGTCGGTGCCAGAAACCGCCTCTACCTGCGAAAAACTGCCGCTGCCACTGGTGCCTTGGAAGGTGTAGCTGCCGCTTTCGCTGCCACTAAAGGTAACGGTGACGCCCTTGGTCGAGGTGTAATTGCCAAATTGCAGCGTGTCGCTGTCCGTGCCGGTTTCGCCGCCGAAAATTGTGTCGCCGTTGTGGTCGTCGGTGATGGCGAAACTATCGGCCCCGCCGCCGCCAAACAGCTGATCCTCGCCGGTCTGGCCGGACAGGGTGTCATTCCCCTCACCGCCGTAAACGCTGTCATTGCCCGCCCCGGCAATGATGGAATCGTTGCCCGCCCCGCCGTCGATCGTGTCATTGCCGGATTCGTCGCTGGACCAGTCCCCGAACTTGTCGTCGCCGTCGCCCAGTTGCACGCTGTCGTTGCCGGATCCGGCGTAAACCGTGTCATTGCCCGCATCCGCGTTGATCGTGTCGCTGCCATCCCCGCCCAGAATGCTGTCATTGCCGTCACCGCCGACGATCATGTCATTGCCGGTCCCGCCGTCCAGCATGTCATTGCCCGACCCGCCAAACAGCGAATCCTGATCCGCCCCGCCATACAGCCGGTCGTTGCCGGTGTCCCCGGTTAGCGAGTCGTTGCCAGCGTCGCCGTACACACTGTCATCGCCATACATGCCCATGACCGTGTCGCTGCCGGTGCCCCCGTCCAGCGTGTCGGCATTGCCGCTGGCGCCATAGCTGCTGGACTGGCTGGGGGTGGTGACGGAAATCACCTCCAGAAAATAGCCTTCGGGGGCGCGGACCATGAAATTGTTGCCGACAAAGGTCGAGACGGGTATTGATCCGCCCGCCGGGACCGTGCCCACCAGAACCTGGCCGCCGCTGCTGTCGAACCGGTACAGGTTGACCGGTCCGTCGGCCAGATTGGTGAAGGTCAGCGTCGCCGGGGTGGTGCCGGTGGACGCATAGGCACTGGCATCGCCAACCATGAACCCGTCGCCAAGGATCTGGTCATTGCCCGCCCCGCCAAGGATGCTGTCACGCCCGTCGCCGCCGACCGAGGTGTCATTGCCATCGCCCGACTGGATCGTGTCATTGCCCGCATCGCCAGCGGTATAATCATTGCCCGCCCCGGCATCGAGCGAATCGTTGCCCGTACCGCCATAGGCCGTGTCGTTGCCGTCCCCAGCACTCAGCGTGTCATTGCCAGCGCCGCCATACATCTGATCCGAAGAATTGCCGCCGTAAACCGTCGCGTTGTCTCCGCTGTTGCCGTAAAAATTGGCCATCTTACTGCCCCCCGGCCATCAACTCAGCACGGACCGCATCAGGGGTTTGGCCCGCCCGGACGGCGAGACGGAAAGGACGGTTCAAGGGCATCGGCAACCTTTCAGTTCAGCCGACAGACTGACCCCAAGGATGAAGGCAAAGCTCTAACCCTCGGTTAAGCTTCTATTTTGAATGGTTTTTTCAAGGGTTTTGTCCGTCTGGCCCGGCCCCGTCGGGACGATTTGGCCACCTTGCCGGATTGGTGCGGATGAAAGGACTCGAACCTTCACTCCGATTAAAGAACAGCGACCTCAACGCTGCGCGTCTACCAATTCCGCCACATCCGCACGATCCGGGCAAGGTGGGAGGTATCTAGCCGGACCGGGCTGCGATGAAAAGGGGGATTCTGCACCGCCAAGGCCGACAGGATTGCAATCGCGGCCCGCCCGCGCCATCTGTGGGGCCAAGGGCGACAAGGGGGCAGCGATGCAAAAGGTGGACTGGCAGGTGCTGAACGGCCTTGCCCCCTATGCCGAAACCCTGGCCGCGATGGAGGCCCGGGTTGAAGCCATCCATCTTGGCCAAGCGCCCGAGGCGATCTGGCTGCTGGAACACCCCGCCCTTTACACCGCAGGCACCTCGGCCCAGCCACAGGATCTGACCGACCCGGACCGGTTTCCTGTTCATGCGGTCGGGCGCGGCGGGCAATACACCTATCACGGGCCGGGACAGCGGGTGATTTATGTCATGCTGGACGTCGGCGCGCGCGGGCGCGACGTGCGCTGTTTCGTGCGCCAATTGGAAAACTGGGTGATCGCCGCTTTGGCTGAGTTCAACGTCCGGGGCGAAATCCGCACCGGTCGGGTCGGCGTCTGGGTGACGCGGCCCGATTTGCCGGCCAATGCCGATGGCTCTGTCCGCGAGGACAAGATCGCGGCCATCGGCGTCAAACTGCGCCGCTGGGTCAGCTTTCACGGCATTTCAATCAATGTAGAGCCAGATTTGTCGCATTTTTCCGGAATCGTGCCCTGCGGTATTCGCGGCCACGGCGTCACCTCCTTGGTTGATCTGGGCCTGCCGGTGACCATGGCCGATCTGGATCTGGCCCTGCGCGCCACCTTTGACGCCGCTTTTGACCCGACCCTGACAGCCCCAGCCTGCGCGCCCTAAGCCGCCAACTGCGACCATGTTGCACTTGCAACCGGGGGTATTCCGGCGCACCGTTGCGACAAAATATCCCCCTTCTGTGCCAAGGACCGACATGAAACCCACAGCCCTGTTTGCCACGCTGATCCCCGCCGTTCTTGCCGTATCTCCGGCCTTCGCCGGTGATCCTGCCCTGGGCGAAACCCTGTTCAAAAAATGCAAAGCCTGCCACATGATCGTCGCCCCCGATGGGACCGAGGTTCAGAAGGGCGGCAAGGTCGGCCCAAATCTTTACGGCGTGATTGGCCGCCAGATCGGGTCCGAAGCCGAGTATGCCGCGAAATACGGTGCCTCCATCATCGCAGCCGGAGCCGATGGCACCCTGTGGGACGAGGCGCTTTTGGCCGCCTATCTGGCCGATCCGACCACTTGGTTGAAGGAAAAGACCGGTGATGCCGCCGCCAAATCCAAGATGGCGTTCAAACTTGCCGAAGGCGGGGCCGATGTTGCGGCCTATCTCGCCTCGGTCGCGCCCGCAGCCCCCTAAGACAAAACCCGTCCTTGCGGCACTGTAGCGCGGGGAAAAAGCAATCTGGATCAAAGTCGGACATTGCCCTAACCTGACGCGCAAACTAAAGACAAACACAAGCCTTGCGGTGCATCCATTGCCGGGCATTAAAGCAACGAAAACGGGAGACGCCTATGGCGGACGCAGCCATCCATGGCCACGACCATGATCAACGCGGGTTTTTCACGCGCTGGTTCATGTCCACCAACCACAAAGACATCGGGATCCTGTATCTTTTTGTATCGGGCTTTGTCGGCCTGATCTCAGTCTCGTTCACCATCTACATGCGCCTGGAGCTGATGGAGCCCGGGGTGCAGTACATGTGCCAAGAGGGCGCGCGGTTCATCGCAGACGCTGCGACAACCTGCACACCGAACGGCCATCTGTGGAACGTGTTGATCACTTACCACGGCGTCCTGATGATGTTCTTCGTCGTGATCCCGGCCCTGTTCGGCGGCTTTGGCAACTATTTCATGCCGTTGCAGATCGGCGCGCCGGACATGGCGTTTCCGCGGATGAACAACCTGTCCTTCTGGATGTTCATTGCCGGTGTGTCGCTGGGCGTGGCGTCCATGCTGTCGCCGGGCGGCGGGGGTGATCTGGGGTCGGGCGCGGGCGTGGGCTGGGTTCTGTATCCGCCTTTGACCACCACGGCCGAGGGTGGCTATGCCATGGACCTTGCGATCTTCGCGGTTCACCTGTCGGGCGCCTCGTCGATTCTGGGCGCGATCAACATGATCACCACCTTCCTGAACATGCGCACGCCGGGGATGACCCTGCACAAAGTGCCGCTGTTTGGATGGTCGATCTTCGTGACCGCCTGGCTGATCCTGCTGGCGCTGCCGGTTCTGGCCGGTGCCATCACCATGCTTCTGACCGACCGCAATTTCGGCACCACCTTCTTCACCCCCTCGGGTGGCGGTGACCCGATCCTGTATCAGCACATCCTGTGGTTCTTCGGCCATCCCGAGGTCTATATCATCGTAATCCCAGCCTTCGGCATCATCAGCCAGGTGATCGCGACCTTCTCGAAAAAGCCGATCTTCGGTTATCTGCCGATGGTCTATGCGATGGTCGCCATCGGGGTGCTGGGCTTTGTCGTCTGGGCGCACCACATGTACACCGTGGGCATGTCGCTGACCCAGCAAAGCTACTTCATGCTGGCCACGATGGTCATCGCGGTGCCGACCGGCATCAAGGTGTTCTCATGGATTGCCACAATGTGGGGCGGCTCGATCGAGTTCAAGACGCCGATGCTTTGGGCCTTCGGTTTCCTGTTCCTGTTTACCCTTGGCGGCGTGACCGGCATCGTGCTGGCGCAGGCTCCGGTGGACCGGGCGTACCATGACACCTATTACGTCGTGGCGCATTTCCACTATGTGATGTCGTTGGGTGCGGTCTTTGGCATCTTTGCTGGCATCTACTTCTGGATGGGCAAGATGTCGGGGCGGCAATACCCTGAATGGGCCGGACAGCTTCACTTCTATGCGATGTTCATCGGGTCCAACCTGACCTTCTTCCCGCAACACTTCCTGGGTCGTCAGGGCATGCCGCGCCGTTACATCGACTACCCCGAGGCGTTCGCCTATTGGAATTGGTTCTCGTCGGTCGGTGCTTTCATCTCCTTCGCCTCGTTCATATTCTTCATCGGGATCGTGTTCTACACCCTGTTCTTCGGCAAGAAGATCACCGTGAACAACCCGTGGAACGAATATGCGGACACGCTGGAATGGACGCTGCCTTGCCCGCCGCCCGAACATACGTTCGAGCAGTTGCCCAAGCAAAGCGACTGGGACCACAGCCGCGCACATTAAGGGGTCAACCTGCCAAAAGGCCCCGAGGGAAACCTCGGGGCCCTTTGCATTTAACTTCGCGCTTTTGTCGCAGCCGCTGCCCTTTCCTTCGGGCAAAACATGGCTACCTTTGCGTCATGCCCTACCAATGGCTTCCCCCCTCGCCCCAAGGCGACCAAGATTTGCGCCTCTGGCCGCACCGATCGCTCACGCGACGCGGATTTGTGGGGTTTATCGCGGTGACGGCGGTGCTGATTTCGGTGCCGCTGATCGGCCTGATCGGCCAGCCGGTGCTGTGGGGGCTGCTGCCGTTTCTGCTGGCCACCATCGCCGGAATCTGGATCGCCCTGCGCAAGTCAGAGCGTGACCGCGAGATCATTGAGGTTCTGACCCTGACCGAAACCAGCGCCAGCCTGACCCGATCCGGCCCCAAACGGCAGATCCAGACCTGGGAGGCG